>JAPYOO010000294.1 GCA_029938135.1 Bermanella sp.
TAAACCCCTGAATTAAATTATTGACTGATTACTAGGCGTTAATAAAAACCTATACCTATGGCTAGATATATAAAGGTATTCAATTATTGAACAAAAGAAACCCTACTAAATGGCCTGAGTTGTTCAATTAATGAACTAACTTACCTGTCTTAAATTCGCTACTTGTTCATTAATTGAACTAACTTTGTTCGGTTTTTGAACAAGGGATCCTAATTTTTTAGGCCATCCCTGCTGTCGCTCTATATAGAATTGCCGCCACGGGATTTTGGTGGCGTTTATTTCTAAGCGCTTCTTTGGGCATTCATCAATCGCCTGCCAAGCAATCGCATATAGGCTGGCTAAGTTTTTTCCACCTTGGCGTGTGAGCACGATCATTTCACAGGCGACCAGTTCACAAATAACTTTGCGTAGAGTCGCACTCGATTTGAAGCCGCGCTTTGCCATTAGAGTAATTGAAGGGCATAGGTCGCCATTATTGAACCCGTTGTATTGGTACACTAATTCCATTAGCAGTTTCAAAGCGTATGGGGTTAGGTTTATATAGTCGGGACATTCAAATACGACATGCGGAATGTTAGCAAATTGTGACGTTGATTTTGATTTCTTCCTAGCCATGACTCCGCCCGTCCAATGCTTCTTGCGTCAAAGCTTGAAACTCGTCCTCATAGAGGCGCCATGCGGCTGATTGCTTTGGGTGTGGATTAGCATTGGCTCCAAGATCAAAGTCCTCTCCTGCGGCCATTCTCGCGTCCATCTCCGCTATCATGCTACCCATGCGCACCTCTAGACTTCGCAGCCGTTAACAGGTCGTTATATGACTCTTTAAACTGTTCAAGGTGGCGGTGAGTTATAGGCAACTGGTAGGCTACATGGTCAGATTTCATGCGGCAGTCTCCCGGTCAGCATCGACTTTGGCCTGTGCTTTTAACTCCAGTTCGACAGCCATTTGAAATCTAACCAAACCATTTTCGGCAACTTTACGTGAGTGCTTTCGGTAGGCTAACTGCGCCTCGTTTCTTGCCCTTGAGTCTTCACCATCAAGCCTAGATAGATGCCTATGATCGAGCTGGTATTGCCCCATTGCTGATGTGTCCGCAACATTGATGATATTCCAGCATCCGCAGCTATCTCCTCTTAGGGCTTGGAGAGCGCCTCTCGGGTTAGTTCCTAAAAGCAATGTTAGGTCATGAGTAGAGTAAATAAAGCCGTCTTTTAAGATTTCAAGTAACAATCTTGACCTAGACGGTGTGTGCGGGATGTACCGAGATTCAATGTGCGATAGCACGCCAAGATTGATATAACCATGCTGTGAAACGTGATTAGGGCTGATCTTTTGGGTGGCCTTTTTCATATCCACCTCCTAAGCCGCAGTGTTCGGTTGATTGGCGAATTGTTCTAACCATTTATCGAGTACGGCGCGGTCATAGACGACTTTGCGGCCAAGCTTGCGATAGGTTGGCGCAGGGACGCCGCATACTATGCCGCTGACTCTTGATAGGCGCAGGGTGCTGGAGGCTAGGCCTATGTAATACGCACTTTCATGTGTATCCAGATGGGGTTGTGTTTGAATGTTTTTCATTAGTATTTCTCGTAAGTGGTTGTTTGTACGAGAGCCAGATTAATGAAAATGCCCTAGGGAATATTCGGGCTAATTGTCTGCTATTTTGTCCTTGTTAATAGCCCGTATTTGTTTCCTGCAAAATTCGTTATTAGCGTCAAATCCCATAAGGGTCAAGCAAGATTCAAAGAACCGCTCAGCGGGCGAGGCGTTTGCAAATGTCCCTTTAGATAGGCTTTTGCCAGTGGCTTCTTTGTATGTATTGGCGAGTAAAGGAAGGGCAGCATCAATTCCAACTCTCCTGTTTTGGCATCCTGTGCTCATATATAGCTCTTCATTACTTTTCTTAGAGCAATTTTTGGTGGTGTTTTCCAACACGGTGAGCAGTTCTATCAACTGAACCAGTCTTTCCGATTGTGGCCGGTGACCATTGTTGCTGCAAAATTCACCATCAGTTAGCCAGTCGTTAAAAACATCAGTGTCAACAGACAGCAAATCGCTAAGCAATTGGTTTGTTCTTATATTAAGTTCCTTATGGGTATCGCGCTTCTGTTTATAAGTTAGGCCTTCCTTTTTATATTTGTCCTCTTCGCTATTTGGGGAAGAACTTCGTTGACGAATTTGTTTTACGAGCATATGTATTCTATTTAATGGGTGAAACAAATCATATTCTTTTGGTATGTGGGCTCGACCGCCATTGGTAGTTATGCGCACCATTTCGGCGTCACTTCGAGAAATATGACACTCGGTTGCCACCGCTAAAATGTGTGGTAATTCAGTGAAAAAGTAGCGATGTTTGGTTTGTGGAATTTTTGCCATGTGCCGCACCTATGCGACCTACGATAAGGTTGCTGCGCCAAGGTGAGTAGGTTGGTCACCGCTTCGGTAATGAGCCTATGCGCAGCAATTCGGCTAACCAGTGATCGAAACCACTTTGCTTGGTTCTAACTCTGGTTCAATAACATTACTCGCCAACCAGCGTTCCCATGTCTTCATAGCTTTGGTTTTTTCTGGCCAGTAGTCATACCTGTCGTAATGTTTACCACTCACATCATGAGTGGCGTGATTTTGGATGCGGTCGCGTATCTCCTTACTTATTCCAGCTTTGCCCATTAACGTTTTCACGGTGCGCCTAATGTCTCTTGGCGTAAATGGTTCTATGGGCAAGTGCGGGCGCATGTCGGCGACTTGGTTAGATAAAACACTCACTCGCTTGTATATGTCACTCTTAGGATTTGATACCCGTGACGGGAATAGTAAGCCGTTGGTGCCTGCTTCCGATATGCGAGCCTCAATTTCCAACCACGCAAAGCGGTTTAATGGAATTAGGTTTGGGTTGCTGGTCTTTGTTTTGAGCATGTATATAGCCCGCTCGTTAACGTCAACGTCCTGAATGGAAATCCGCATTAATTCGGCAGGGTGGAAGCCAGTACATACCATGACTTTCAGTAAACTGGCATATACAGGGTTCATATATTTGGTACACGACTCCCATACGATGCGTAAGTCGCTGTCACTCAAGTGGCGTGACAATGCTCGCTCAAATTTCTTTATGCTCTTAATCTTAGCGACAGGATTTGTTTTGATGTCGAAGGATAGATTATATTCGCGTTCTTTCGTGATGTCGTTGTCGTATGTAAGACCTACGTTAAATGCTGCGTGAAGGTCGCCGCGAGCTCGATTTATTGATGTGGTAATGCCGCGCTTGTACATGCCGTGTAATATGTCGGTGATGTCGTCTGCTGTGATGAGGTTGGCTTTACGGGCCGCCAAGTGTGGATAGGGTTTGGTTACGTAGCGCTCAAGGTTTTTATAAACACCTTCAGCTGACGATCTATCTTCTGATCGCATCTTGTCGCGGTAGGCCTCAAAAAGTTGTTGTAACGTGCCTAGGTTATCGAGGCGGTGGCGTTCACGCTTGGCTGCTAGCTCAGCTTCTACGCGTTCGCGCTTTTCCTCGGCGAGCATGAATTTTAGGTCGGTACAGGTTACTGCTTTTTTTGACAATAGGTCGGCTTTAGCTTTTGCTCGTGCCAAATTTATAGCAGGGTAAACCCCTAGCTTAATGTTGGTCTCACTACGATCTGGGTTTATCTTTCTGAAATAAAATTCCTTAACCCCGCCAGACTTGCGAAGCTTATGCCAAATAACGAGAGAACCGCCGTCATCAAGCCGCTCACTTTTTCGTTTACCAGGCTTAAGGCCGAGTATGCTGCTGTCGTAAATCTTACCCATGATGATGATCCTGAAAAATGGTTCCATCTGGTTCCATATCTGGTTCCATCTATAAGAATACAGCCAAGTACAATCATTAGCAATGAAATGCAAACAAAGTATAAATATCAGTATGTTATTGGTATCGATGCTTCAATGAACTACAAGTGAAACTACTAAAGCAATAGATTCCGATCCTGTTGGTCGGGGGTTCGACTCCCTCCTGGCGCGCCACGA
>JAPYOO010000053.1 GCA_029938135.1 Bermanella sp.
AAATTTGTTTTTGCGCAAAAGTAACAAAAGGACAAATTAGCCAAGCCGTTAAAGATGGCGCTAAAAATATCGATGATATTAAGCTGGCCACAAAAGCGGTTACGGGTTGTACCGGTTGTAAAGTGAAGGTGCAAAAAATAATCGAACATGAGCTTAAAAATATTGAAGATGCGCCCGTTGAAAAAGCCGTTGTTAGCAATGTTGAAAGATCCGACCGCGTCTGTTTTTGCCATATGATCAGCAAGGGCGAAATTATGGATGCGGTACAAGCGGGAGCCACTGATTTAGCCGCGGTAAAGGCGACTACTTATGCCTCTACCGCGTGTGGTGGTTGTACTGATAAAGTGGTTGAAATAATGGAGAGTGAGCTAGCAGGGGCGTTATAAAAGAGCCTATTTTCTTTTACGTATTACCAGTATTTGAATGAGTAGCAGTGATAGCCAAGGGGAAAGTGGTCCTGTGCTTTCTCTGCCTGTTTCAGATTCATTGGTGCTTGCAGTGGTAAGTGACCCGTTATCTTTAATTATATTTTCGTTAGTTTGTTCAATGAAGGAATCATCTAAAGTGATAGGGGTAACAATTATCTCACCATCTATTATGTCAGTTTGTGTAGCTATAATAATTCCTTGAGTATTATCTAATGAAACCTCGGTTCCTGTCTCTGCTGAAACTGAAATTGGCTCTATTGCAGTTTGTGAAGAACTATCAAGTTCAAGTTTTAATGCAGTGCCTTGCATTGGAGAGCCTGCAGCTTCGACCCCGCTAAAGAATCCCCAGCACATTATATTATCCTCAGGTATAACTATTAGCCCTACATAATACCTATCAGCAGTTTGTCCTTCATTATCTTCACATTCTAAATAATCATCTTTATATGGGTTTTCTGAATATAGAAGTGGAGCTGTCACAATAGACTGCGCATTTACAAGTACATCACCCTGAATAATGGTATCTAGCAAAACTCCATGAGAGTGTCTGCCTTTTAAGTAGATCTCATTTGCATTTATCAATACTAAGGGGTGGGGATTTTTAAGTTTTTCTGAATCGAGTGTGGCTACTGCATTGCCCAGTGCCTGCGAGTGATTTACTGCACTTATAGTTAAGTTTTGAATTGTGCCGGATAAAGAAGCTTTTACAATTGCAGTGCTCTCAATGCCTGTAGTGAAATATGAAGCATAGTTTATTTTTGTGTCAACATAATCACTTGGTGTGATGTTTCCACCCATTCCAAGTTGAAGGAAACCTCCTTCAGAGAAATCTAATCTGGCACCTTCTCCTAAATAGATCACCGCTTCATTTGATACGGGGGTTTCGATTGAAAACTCGATTTCGTTGATGCCGGTAAAATAACCGCCAACACCTAAATCATAGCTGCCGGTCTCGCCTAGGAATAAACTGGCATTTTCACCAAATGATAAAAACACGCCACCACTAGTAATGGAGCCGCCATTTGTATATTGAATTTCAATGTCACATAAGCCGTCTTCGCACAGGGGTGTTTGACTGGCTTGAGCGAGCAGGCTGATAACAAGAAGAAGGGTAGAGCTAAGAATGAATTTAAAGGCAGTTAACATTGATTAAGTATCTGTACTTATTTTAATTGTGTATCTGAAGCTGCATGTATATTAACGTATTTGCTGTCTTAAATATATGCACTGACGAAACGGGTAATGCATTCTTGTAGCCATAAAAAAACCCGAGTACGTTTCCGTACTCGGGTTTTTTTATGCTCTTAACTAAAGAGCCACTTAAAACTTAAACTACCCCGCTAGTGCGGGGCGGCTTTTAAAGTCAGATTAAACAGCTTTAAGAGGAATTGCTGGACGCGCTAGGTCTTCAGACGGTGGCGCGAAAGACGTTAGGTTAATACCTTCAACTGCTGCTTTGTACTCAGCAATTGTTGGGAAACGGCCTAGGATGGCAGACAGAACAACCATTGGAGTTGAACCTAGTAGAGATTCGCCTTTCTTCTCAGCAGTATCTTCTACAACACGGCCTTGGAAAAGACGAGTAGAAGTAGCTAATACAGTATCACCAGCTTCTGCTTTCTCTTGGTTACCCATGCATAGGTTACAGCCAGGGCGTTCTAGGTACATGATGTTTTCGTACTTAGTACGTGCAGCTTCTTTTGGATGAGAATCATCGAAAGTGAAACCAGCGTATTTCGCTAGAACATCCCAATCGCCTTCAGCTTTTAGCTCGTCAACGATGTTGTAAGTAGGTGGCGCTACAACTAGAGGAGAGTTGAACGTGATAGGACCGTTCTTTTCTAGGTTACGAAGCATAGCAGCGATGATTTGCATGTCGCCTTTGTGAACCATGCAAGAACCAACAAATCCTAGATCAACCTTACGGCCATCGTAGAAAGACGCTGGACGGATAACATCGTGAGTATAACGCTTAGAAACGTCATCGTTGTTAACGTCTGGATCAGCAATCATTGGCTCGTCGATCAAGTCTAGATCGATAACGATTTCAGCGAAGTACTTAGCCGTGTCATCAGGAGCAAGTGCTGGCTCTTCACCAGAAGTGATGCCCGCAATACGCTTGTCAGCAAGATCGATAAGACCTTGAAGCATATTGGCAGAGTTTTCCATGCCTTTGTTGATCATGATCTGGATACGAGCTTTAGCCAATTCTAAAGACTGAACCAAAGTATCATCAGTAGAAATACAGATAGAAGCCTTAGCTTTCATTTCTGCAGTCCAATCTGTGAAGGTAAACGCTTGGTCAGCAAGCAAAGTTCCGATTTGAACTTCGATTACGCGGCCTTGGAAAACGTTTTCGCCAAACTTAGCAAGCATTTGCGCTTGAGTTGAGTGAACAACATCACGGAAATCAACGTGATCTTTCATCTGGCCTTTAAAGGTAACTTTAACAGACTCAGGAATTGGCATAGCACATTCGCCAGTCGCCAATGCGATTGCAACCGTACCAGAGTCAGCACCGAATGCTACGCCCTTAGACATACGAGTATGCGAGTCGCCACCGATAATGATTGCACGATCATCGATAGTGATATCGTTCAATACTTTATGGATTACGTCAGTCATTGAGTGATAAACGCCTTTCGGATCACGTGCAGTGATTACGCCGAAGTCGTTCATGAATGCCATTAGCTTAGGCGTGTTGGCCTTAGCTTTGTTATCCCATACAGATGCTGTGTGACAACCAGACTGGAAGGCACCATCAACACTTGGAGAAATAGTAGAAGCAGCCATTGATTCAAGTTCTTGGCAGGTCATAGGACCCGTCGTATCTTGAGAGCCAACGATGTTCACTTTAACGCGAACGTCAGAACCAGTATGTAGAGGAGTAGAAGATGCTACGCCTACTGCGTTACGGTTGAATATTTTTTCAACAGCGGTAAGGCCTTGGCCTGCAACAGAGATTTCTTTAGAAGCCGCGAATACAGAAGGCGCTTCAACACCTAAAGTCTCAGCAGCAAAAGTCTGTAGCTTCTTACCGAAAGTCAAAGCGTAAGAACCGCCCGCTTTCATGAATTCAACTTTCTGAGGAGAGAACGCGTCAGCAACGTCAGCTACTTCTACATCGCCATTGAAAAGCTTCTTAGCTTTAGTATCGATAGTAAAAACAGTACCAGTAGCAACTGAGTATGCTTCTTCTAATACGTTGTCGCCGTTAGCATCTTTAACTACGTTGCCGTTAGCATCTACTTTCTTAACCCAGTTTTTAAGGTCAAGACCGATACCACCAGTTACACCAACAGTCGTCAAGAAGATTGGTGCGATACCGTTAGTTCCGGCAACCACTGGAGCGTTGTTGATGAATGGGATGTAAGGAGAAGTCTTCTTGCCCGCCCAAAGTGCAACGTTGTTTACGCCAGACATACGAGAAGAACCAACACCCATTGTGCCTTTTTCAGCGATTAGCATCACTTTAGCGTTCGGGTGCTTCTTACCAAGAGCCACAATTTCTTGCTGAGCGGCAGGCGTGATCATGCACTGGCCGTGCAATTCACGGTCGGCACGTGAGTGAGACTGGTTACCTGGGGAAAGAAGGTCGGTAGAGATGTCACCTTCAGCCGCGATGTAAGTCACTACGTCGATTTTAGCTGGAATTTCAGGAAGGCTTGTGAAGAACTCTGCAGCTGCGTAGCTTTCTAGAAGATCTTTAGCAATGGCGTTGCCTGCTTTGAAAGCGTCTGCAACACGAGCAGTATCAGCTTCGTATAGGAATACTTGAGACTTAAGAACTTCACCAGCGGCTTTAGCTTGTGCATCGTCAGATAAAGCGATGTCTAGTAGCGCTTCAACAGAAGGGCCGCCTTTCATGTGAGAAAGCTGCTCAAGTGCGAACTCAGCAGTGATTTCTGCAACAGTCTCGTTACCAAGAGCGATGTCTTTCAGAAACGCTGCTTTAACGACTGCAGCACTTGTAGTACCAGGAATCGTATTGTAGATGAAGAAGTCTAGAGAAGCTGCGCGAGCGGCATTGCCAGTATCTTTAATCTGAGCGATGATTTCAGCTAACAAGTCAGCAGTATCAATAGGTTTTGGGTTTAAGCCAAGGTCGTTTTTACGAACCTCAATTTCTGCTAGGTATTCTGTATACAAGCTCATACGAATCTCTCACTCAATATCAAATTAACCTGTGACTTTCCGCCATCAGGTGCTGAACCATCACAAAAACGGCCCAACCTTAAAAATAACGGCCGAATTATAGGATAGATGGTCCTATAAATTAAGATTAAGCCTAGTCCATATGGCCATAAATACAGGTAATATTGCTTATACTGGGTATTTATTTAAATGATAGTGGTCAGTAATTAACCGCTTTTGTTGTGGTGACCGGGTATTGCACTGAAATGAGCCAGAAGTGGGCCGAAAGCAAGGGGGCGGTGCAAAAACAACGTAGCAAGAGGGCGAATGCCCCCAAGCATTTTTTGGTCTAAATATGGTTGGAGTGTTAATTGTGAATAGGTGTAGCCGAGCCTAATTTAGGCTTTTTTTGGGTAATGTTAAATCTTCTCAACCACGTGTTCATAGGTTTCAAATCGTCGTTTAATAGCGCGCACGTAGTTGACGGGCTCTTGGCCGCGAACATATCCATAACGCGCTTTAGCCGCATATTTGCGTTGCGACAATAAAAGCATGGCCTTTTCAACATTATTGAACCATATGTTTTCTTTCCAGCCTTTTTGTTTGGCCAAGCGAATCGCGTCACGTACATGGCCCGCCCCTGCGTTGTAACTGGCAAGGGTGAACCAAATAAGCTGATCATCTTGGATATTGTGGTGTTGCATGCGTTGGCGTACCCAGTCCATGTAACGAATGCCCGCTCGAATCCCTGATTTAGGATCGGTTACATCTTTTATGCCTAGCTCTTCGGCTGTTTTAGGCATCACTTGAAAAAGCCCTTTAGCTCCAGCCATGGATTTTGCTTTTGGATTGAAGCGGCTTTCTTGGTGCATTTGAGCAATCATTAAACGCCAATCGAACTGATATTTCTTGGCGTACTTTTTAACGGTTTTATCATAGGGTGATAGGGTGCCGGTATTTTTTTGCTCACTGTAATCGTTGTAATGTTTATCTAGGCGGCGTGCGTTTTTAAAGTATTTGTTGTAGATAACATTGTAAAACAAACCTCGGTAATGGCTTTTTATGAATGTGTTAGATTTATTGATAAGTTGCTGATGGCCTTTTTTTATGGCCCAGCTTTGAGGTTTGGGTTCGCCTAGAGACATAAACGATTGAATGTCATCACGAAAGGTGAGTTCCATGTCTACGATATGGTTATCGGCGATGGTGAGGTCGTAATCGCCATTGGCGATATTCTCTATAATTGTTTCGGTTTCTTGTGTTTCTGGCACGGCTTTTAAGGACAGGTCGCTCACCTTTTTTTGCAATTCTTGGGCGGTTTGCCAATAGGAGCTTGAGCGGCGCGCATGAATCGTGCGGCCCGCTAAATCACTGATGTTTAATACGGGGTCTTCGTCACTTTGGCCGATGAGTAATTCAGATGCGTAATGGTAAGGGCGAGAGAAATCAATACCTTGTTGGCGGCGTTGCTCTGTAGGGGTTAAGTAGCCAAGTGCAATATCAGCCTTATCTTGATTGAGGTAATCCATCATGGCAGCATTGTCCGGAGCCACTACAATTTCGTACCGAAGGTTATGTTCTTTAGCAAATTGCTTCGCTAGCTCGTAGTTAAAACCTAATAATTCACCACGCCAAATATAATAAGACGACAGATTGTTGCGCATAACAAATCGTATGGTGTTTTTTTGTTGGATATTTTTCCATTGGCTAATTTTTGCTGCAGTCACGGAGGCTGCTGATTTACTAATTTTTTTCTGGACTAAAAATGTATTGAGGTTTTTTAATAGCTCGGTGTTTGTAGGGGCCACAGCCCAAGCAATGTTGCGCTTTCCACTTGCCTGTAGGCTGATTTTAACGTCATCACGATACTTAAGGGTTGAGCGTAACAAGTTGCCATCCTGAATGGCTAAATCATATTCACCATTGGCTAGGCGGTCATATATTTCTTCGCTAGAGAGGTCGGCCGGTATATAACGAATACTTAAATTTGGGTAGGCTTTCTTCAATCCTTGTGCCGTTTTAAGGTGGCTTTTGCCTTTTTGTACGGCTACTTCACGCTGATTAAGCTGCTGGGCATTTTTTAAATCGTTACTGTTTTTACCCATTAATAAAAATTCATGGGTAAAAAGCAATGGCGCGGTGAAGGCAATTTTGTTTTTACGATCACGAGTGATAGTAAGATTAGCTGAAATAACATCGCCCTTGCCTGCAAGTAACATAGGGATGAGTTGTTCAAAATCTTTTACATTTATTTGTTTAAGAGTCAGCTTGTGTTGTTGGCAATATCGTTGCAAATACTGAAGTTCTAAATCTAGTGGGTAGCCTGCCCGCGGTAAATACGTTTCATCGCCGCTCCAGGATAATACCCTGAGCTCTTTTTGCTCGTTATCATTGGCCCATAATTGAAAGCTGATGACCATTGATGATAGAAGGGTCAAGTATCGAATAAGCTTTAGCATAAGTAGGGCGCCATCTAAGGTGAATGGCACTAGCTTAACATAAAGTAACTAATGCTTGTTTATGTTGCCTTGTTTGTCCGGTTGAGTATTTGAATGGAGAGCGGGTATAGGGTTATTATGTGGCAGCTAGGGGTAGGGTTGGATAAATTGGGCCATAAAGTAATGGTTTATTTTAAATATAATAAATATAGATATTCTGCGAGCGACCCCATTTTAATTTTAAGTGCCTGTTAAGTGCCTAACTGTGTGAGTGAATGTATGACTATTCGACTTTTTGTCGTTGCGCTAATGTTGAGTGGATTGTCCTTAAGCGTATTTTCTGAAGATATCCAAGTTAATAAACAGCTGCTTCAGCAGGGCATGAACAATACTGAAAAAACACGCATGATGGGTGTTAAAAGCCAACAAAAAATTGATCAAATAGCCGGCGACCAGCAAAAGCTGCTGGCTGAGTATCAGGCGTTATTGAAAAAATCAGAATACCAAGAATCCTACAACAAAGAACTGACAATACTTAAAAAGGAACAGACTCAAGAAATTATAAACTTAAAACAACAAATTTCGGATATTAAACTTACCAAGCAACAATTGCTGCCGTTATTACGAGAAATGGTGGCCACGTTAGAGCAGTTTGTGCACCTTGATTTGCCCTTTAAACGCCAACAGCGACTCGCCAGTATTGATAAGCTAAAGGGGCTTTTAAGCAGTAGTCGAGCCTCTATCTCTGAAAAATATCGTCGAGTGATGGAATTGTATCAAACAGAAAATGATTACAATTATAATTTAGAAGTGTATCGCGACAAAATATGGCTAGCAGAGGAACAGTTGGCCGTGCAGGTATTGCGTGTTGGCCGCAGTAACTTATATATGCAAACCATGGATGGCCAAAAAAGCGGTATGTGGAATACTCAGTTAAAAACATGGCAAGTATTGGATAGTCAATATCACTTAGCCATACGCAAGGCCATGCGCGTAGCGGACAAAAAGATGGCGCCTGAATTGTTGAGTCTACCCGTTAGTACGGGTTTTGTTCAGCGTCATGTTAACCCTGCAATTAACCCATAGAGGAGTGAACAGTATGTCTATGCGTATTGTTGTAGCAATAGTGTTACTGCTTGGTTACCAAGGGGTACAAGCAGAAGTAGAGCAAGTGCCCAAAGAGGCAGCCATGATAGATATTCAGGATGTTCTAGATCTAACCACGTTATTGCAGCGTACTCAGTCTTTGCATGAGAAAGAAAAAGAAATTTATGCAAAGCGTGAAACAGAATTTTTGCATGATAAAGATAAACAAAAAAAACGGGTAGACGCCGCCAAAAATGAATTTTTAGCGATCCAAAAGCGGGCTAACCCTTTGTTAAAGAGCACTGAAGGGCAACAAAAAGAATTAGAGTCCTTACAATTTGATTTGAATGAACATAGCAGCGAATTGGGTGATATCCATAGTATTTATCGGCAATTTAGCGGTGACTTTATAGCCAGAATGAAAGACTCGTTAGTGCACGCTCAATTCCCAGAGCGTGATGCTCAATTATCGGTACTGCAAAACAAGCAGCAGTTGGCCAGCATGCAGGATATGCGTGAAATGTGGTTATTGTTAATGCAGGAAATGACGCAAGCTGGGCAGAACACTTTGTTTAAAGCCCGTGTTATTAACCCTCAGGGTAAAAGTCAAATGCAGGACGTTATGCGGTTTGGAACATTTACGGCTTTTTCTAACGGCCATTTTTTGCGTTTCATTCCTCAGAATCAAGAGCTGTTGACGATCAGTCAGCAACCATCCCAGCAAAATGTGATGGTAGACTTTAGCGAAACAGATGCTGCATTACATAACAGTATTGTGGACCCTAGTAGAGGAGACCTGTTGGCATTTTTGGGGCAGACTCCCACCCTTTATGAACGTTTATTGCAGGGTCGTGAAGTCGGTTTTGTGATTGTTTTATTGGGCGTGTTAGGCGGCTTGATTATTCTTTATAGACTGGTGTACTTAATCATTACTTGGCTGAATACCAAAAAACAATTGAATAACCTTGATCATATAAAAAGCGATAATCCGCTAGGGCGAGTCTATTTACAGGTGCAAAAACTGGATGCCGCGAGTCAACAAGATGACGAAAGTTTACAGCTGGTTTTGGACGAAGCGATTTTAAAAGAGCTGCCAAAATTAGAATATGGCCATAGTTTGGTGAAGTTGTTTTCGGCCATCGCACCGCTACTGGGTTTATTGGGTACGGTCATTGGCATGATTGCTACTTTTCAAAGTATTAGTTTGTTTGGAAGCGGTGATGCCAAACTTATGGCCGGCGGAATTTCACAAGCCTTAGTAACGACCGTATTGGGGCTAATTGTGGCGATACCTTTGTTGTTAAGCCACAACGTGCTTGTGTCCTTTAGTAAAGTGCTGCTGCAAATTTTGGATGAACAAAGTGCCGGGATACTGGCTCAGGATCGTGAGCAAGCAAAATTGGTGTTAACCAAAGGCCAGCAATAGTTATGTGGGACAATATAAGTGTAGCGATGTGGCAGCAGTTTTTTGAAAATGGTGGCCCGCTTATTCTCATTTTATTGGCAGTGGGCTTTGTATTGTGGTTTTTAATTATTGAGCGTTACTATTTTTTAAACTTGGAATATCCGGCATTACAGAAGAAACAATTAGCCCAATGGCAAGAGCGAAGTGATAAGTGTTCTTGGAATGCGCATAAAATTCGTGAAATGGTTATTTCTGACAATCAACATACGCTACAGCGCAGTTTATCGTTAATCAAAGTGTTGATCGCAATTTGCCCTTTGTTGGGGTTGCTGGGGACGGTGACGGGTATGTTGGGTGTGTTTGAAATTATTTCGTTAACCGGCAGCAGTGATGCTAAAGCCATGGGGGCGGGTATTTATAAGGCGACTATTCCTACTATGGTGGGGCTGTTTTTGGCCTTGTCTGCTTTGTATTTTAGTCATGCTCTGCAGTCTAAAGCTCGCCATCAAAGTGGTGCTTTTAGCGACCAGTTAAAGATATTTACACCGATAGCGAAGGGCTTAACTAAATGAATCATTATTTTTATCCCCAGCGGGCATTTTCTAAGGTTATAAGGGTGTTGAAACGATGAGTGTACGCCGTCATCAAGTACAGCAGGATGAAAGTGATCTAGATATTACTCCCATGTTAGATATTGTGTTTATCATGCTGATTTTTTTTATTGTTACGACTTCTTTTGTAAAGGAGGCTGGCATTAGCGTCAATAGCCCCTCAGCCAGTAGTGCAGAATCGCAAGACAAGGCCGCCATTTTTGTGGCTATTAATGATGAAAATGAAGTCTGGATTGATAAGCGCCAAGTGGATATTGCTACCGTGAGGGCCATCGTTGCGCGTTTACATACCAATAACCCTGACGGGGCGGTGGTGATACAAGCTGATAAAACGGTTTCCACCGAACAACTGATGAATGTTATGAACCAAGTGCGTCTGGCGGGAGTTAATAATATTGCATTGGCGGCTAAGAAAAACTAATGCGTATTTTGATCTCATTAGTGTGCTCAGTTGTTATGACGCTTGTGTTGTTTTTATTGATGATGAATTTTATTCGCCGCGAACTTTTACCCGAACAACCTGATCAATCAGACGTTTTTGTAAATATAGAGCAGGTTGATCAAGGCAGGGAACAGAATAAATCGGGTCGGACTAACAAAATAGTGATGAATCAACAGCAGGCGCCACAGCTTAATAGTCAACTGTTAGATAATATGGCTCTGACAATACCGACGGCTCAAACGGCTTTGGAATTGAGCATTGAGAGTCAATTGTTAAGTGTTGAAGCAATGCCGGTGTTGCAAAAAAATTGGGTACAACCCAGTCAACTAATCAGTGACGCTGGTAGTGATGGATTAGATAGCCAATTCAAAGGGGCGCCCAAAAGTATCCGTAAAATCACCCCGGTCAGTACACGTATGCCTCAAATACCCAAAGTGGCGTGGGATAATAAAATTAATGGCTGGGTGTTGTTGTCGTTTACGGTGACCTCAAAGGGTTTGGTAAAAGATATTCGTATTTTAGACGCATCACCACGGGGTGTATTTGAAGAGTATGCGGTGCTGGCGGCTAAACAGTGGCGCTATGCTCATATTAAAAGTGATCGTTACGTATCCCAAAAAATTGAATTTGAATGGGAAAACTATCCCTATAACTGGGAATGATATTGTTCATGAAATTATTTATGGGTCATGCTCTATTGTTTGTAACCTTTTCTTTAATGGCGACTGCCACTTCTAATGCTGATCAATATCAAAGTAATGAGTTATTACATTCAAAAGGCATGAGCAGTGATTCGGTTAAATCTATAGCGGAATTAGAGGCACAGTTAAATGGCTTAACCGATGCTTATGCTAAAGACAGTACCGCTCGTTATTTAGCCCGTTATTATGCACAGCAAGATGGCACGCAGGGCTTACAAAAAGCCATTAAGTATTATCAGGCGTCGATAAAAGGCGAAGGTTTATCTGTTTATGCCAAACAGGCAACTGCTTTAGAACTTGCCTCTTTATTGTATGTAAGCGAAAAATATCAGTTGTTTTTGAGCGCTGTAGTGGCGTATCAAGAATATGGTGGGCAAGCCAAGCCTGATTTGCGTATTCAGCAGATGCTGGCCCATTATTATTTGCAGAACAAAAAAACATCAATAACATTAGCCAAGGCGCTTTTTAATGAGCATAAACGCCAAACTTTAATCCTTGATTTATCTGACCTTAAGCAATTGCTTTTTGTTTTTTATCATTTAAACGATTTGTTAAGTAGCATTCAGGTACAAACTGCCCTGATTGAAATGGATAGTTACAATCATGAGCATTGGCTGCGTTTAAGTCAGTTATACCTTAAAAATAAAATGCCTAAAAAGGCCGCCGATACCTTACTGATGGTTGTGCAAAAAGGCTTAGTTCAAGATCAAGCCGATTTATTGTTGCTGTGCGAATTATTGCTTGAGTCAGGTAACCCGTTTGTGGCAGCCAGGTTATTGCAGCAGTTTATGGATCAATTTCACGTAGATCATACATTGCAAAATCTTGATAACTTGTTTCGTTACTGGTACCTCGCGCAAGAAGTTAAGCCTGCAATACTCGCCCTTAAACAGTCCTTGTTATTAAATCAAGATATTGGCCGATATCTTGATTTAGCTGAATTGTATTATCAGCAGCAAGACTGGCCTCAAATGCACGCCACCGTCATTGATGGATGTAGGCACCCACTGCAAAATATACAGGTGAGTCGAGCAAATTTATTGCTGGGCATCAGTGAGTTAAAATTGGGTAACCTTGAGCGTGCCAAACAAGCGTTTTTAAATGCGAGTCTCATTGGCGGGAAGGTTAAGCAGGCTCAAGCCTATTTGACGTATTTAAAAGTGAAAAGACTGAATCCTGCAAAACGCCTTAAAATAACAGGGCCTTGTGAGCCCTAGAAAAGCGTTGTGGGCAGGGTTAAAGGGTTAAGAAAAGCTGCAGTAAAATATAGGCCACCAACAGTATTTGAGCTAAATAGAAGCTAAAACGCGCCGCTACAAAGTGTGGGCTGGTGCTGAGTATGTGGCAAATACTTTGTGCCATGCGCGCTAATAAAATGTAAATTGCCAATGGGTCGGTTATGGCTTGTGCTTGCATGGTTACGGCCAATAACAATACCCCAATTAAAATGGGTAAGTTTTCTAAGCTATTGGAGAGTGCGCGCAAAAATCGCACATTGGCTTCGTTAATGTCACTGCCGTCGGGTAAAAACTGATTAATGCCTATTTTACCGTTTAGTACCAATACGCTGCGCAGGGTGAGTAAACCCAGTATCAATAGTAGGCTCCAGGCAATTAAGCCCATTATGCTTATGAGGGTCATGATTTCTTCTTATTTGTCTTATTTAGAGTTATTACTCTAACTTGGTCTGGTGCAAATAAGAAGTGAATTAAATCAGCTGGTTAGTATTTTGGTTGAGTGAAGCCTGAGCTATTATTGTCTTTATTGCGTGCTACCCAGCGAATATCCATGGCTAGGATGATGCCTGCCATCAGTAATATGCTGGCAATGCCCACATGTTGCAATTCAATAGCGATGAAAATCGTACCCACAATAAGCAGAATGAAAATCAATGAAAAAATAAGAATGAGTGCTTTTTTATGCTCGTTGCCCATTTTTGGTGCCTTTTTTATTTTTTTTAGGCTTCAAACCATACACTGACGTGCCAAAAAACTTGCCGAATTATTTGTAACATTTTGTAATTTTGTGCGTTGAGTCCTAAGTTGGGTGCGGCCGACCTAAGCTTTGCGTATCATGCCCCCATAAAAGGTCGAGTGAGAAGTAGTATGTTTCGATTGGGTCTAATTGTGAACCCTTTAGCGGGTCTGGGTGGCTCTGTCGCGCTTAAAGGCAGTGATGGGGTGGCTCAGGTTGCGCTGGATAAAGGGGCTGTGGCTAAGGCTGGTCTGCGCACCCAGAATGCCTTTAGTGTTTTAGAAGACGTTAAAGATCAGATTCAGGTGGTGACCTGCCCGGGTGACATGGGTGAGAATGTTATGCGGGCTTTGGGCTGGCAATACGAATTGATACCTGGATTGGTTAAGGGCGCAGCTGGTTTCAGTAGTGCTGAAGACACCAAAGAGGCGGCTATTAAACTTAAGGCATTAGGGGTGGATCTATTACTGTTTGCCGGAGGTGATGGTACTGCTCGAGACATTTGCAGTGTTGTTGAGGATGCCTTTGCCGTATTAGGCATACCGGCGGGTGTTAAGATTCACAGTGGTGTTTATGCAGTGACGCCCAAGGCCGCGGGTGAAGTGGTGCGTATGTTGGTGAATGGTGAGTTGGTGGATTTAAAATCGCAAGATGTTAAAGATATTGACGAAGAAGCATTTCGAAACAATCAGGTAAAAGCGCGTCTTTATGGTGAAATGCTGGTGCCCGAAGCCGGTAACTTTGTGCAGGCGGTTAAACAGGGTGGTATGGAGCAAGAAGACTTAGTGCTGGAAGATATGGCCGCGTACATAAGTGCAGAAATGGAAGAGGATGTTTTGTACTTTGTGGGTTCAGGTAAAACCACGTTATTCATCATGGATTATTTGCAGCTTGATAATACCTTGCTTGGGGTGGATGCGGTGTTAAATGGCAAGTTAGTGGCCAGCGACGTAAGCGAGCAACAGATCCTTGAATTGCTAGCGGTACACGAAAAAGCGAAAATTATAGTCAGTGTGATTGGCGGTCAAGGTCATGTATTTGGTCGTGGTAACCAGCAGCTAAGCAGTGACGTTATTAAAAAGGTGGGGCGCACAAACCTATTAATATTATGTACTAAATCCAAGTTGTCAGATTTGTCAGGCCGCCCATTGTTGGTGGATACCAGTGATATGGAATTAGATAAGGCATTGGCCGGGTACATTGAAGTGATTACCGGCTTTCAAGGAAAGGTACTTTATCCCATTCAGTAACGTGTTTAGAAGGTCCGTAAGTCAAAGGCCAGTCTTATTGTCTGGCCTTTGACTTAAAAGCAAAGATCGTGAATTTGGATTAGTCGTCGGCCAATAATTTCACTTCTACCATTAAATCATTGCTTAAGTTTTCTAATTGATCGGTTAATTCATCACTTTCTAAATTGCTGGGTAGCTGAACCCGTGCTTGGGTTTTGAACAGCGCTTCAGCGGTCATGGCAGCACTTTCAAAGTGGGTGGACAAATCCAACACATTCACTTTAAGTCGGCTTAGTACCTGAGATATTTCCTTTACGATGCCAGGGCGATCGTTACCAATAATTTCTAGCTGCATTTGAGTGGGGCTACTGGTCGCCATATTTTGAACTTGGCTTTGCTCAATATTGATAACCCAGCCTTTTTGCTGAAGTGCTTCCAATGCCATTCGCAGGGGCTCCACATGAGACTTGCTTACTTGTAGGTGTACTATGCCAGCAAACTTACCCGCTAAATGACTAAGGCGACTTTCTAACCAGTTACCTTGGTGTTCACTGATAATGCTAGAAAGTGTCTCTACGAGGCCCGGGCGATCGTCTGCCATGATGCTAATGATAAAAAATGATGACACAGGCTTACCTCTATTATTTGAATTATTCATAAATAATAGCCCAGTGTGGATTACGTTAATAGCGGTGAGAAGGAAAACGTTTTTAGCGGAAACGCTCGATGATACTTTGTTGCTCTTTCACTAAGCTCGCCACCTCAATGGCCGCTTGGCTACTCAGCTGGGCACTTTGTGTATTGTCTTGTGCGCTTTGGCGAATGGTTTCCATATGTTGACTAATCTCCCTAGACCCTTGTCGCTGCTCTTGTACGGCCTGATTGATGGTGCTCATTTGATCGTTTATTTCATGCACGCTGCTGCTCACTTGCTCAAGCACGCTGTGATTCTCTTGTACTTGTTCGGCGTTGTCTGAAGCCTGCTCACGACTTTGATTCATCACGGCGGTGGCGCTTTGTGCGCCTTTGCGCAATTCACCTACAATGCGACGAATTTCTTCGGTGGACTCTTGTGTGCGGTTGGCGAGGCTGCGAACCTCGTCGGCCACCACTGCAAACCCACGCCCTTGTTCTCCGGCTCTTGCCGCTTCAATGGCCGCATTTAATGCCAATAGATTTGTTTGTTCTGCAATACTTTGAATGACCTCTAAAAAGCTGTGAATGGACTCTGCGTGATTGGCCAGTTCTTGAACTTTTCCACTGGCTTCGTCCATAGTGGCGGTTAAACCGTCTAACGATGACTTGGTTTTGAGCATGTTTTGCTCGCTGGTTTGGGTATCACTGCGAGCTTGTTGCACTTTTTGAGCGGTTTGCTCCACTGAATCCGAAATGGAATCAAATTGTGTGGTGACTTGCTCAAACGCTGCTGCAAACATAGTGGCAGCGTCTAGTTGCTCGGTGAGTTTACTCAAGCTGTCTTGGGCTGCTTGGTAACTTACATCACTGGCTTTTTTGATGGGGTGGGTGGAGTCCTCTACGCGCTCACGTAACGTAATAATTAAACTTTGTAAGTGCTCAAAAGCCAGTAAAATTTGCCCTTCTGAGTCCACACGGCCACTATAAATGTAAGCCGCCAAAGGATCTGTCGTGATTGAGTGGGCTTTTTTAAGGACTTGCTTTAGCCCGTTTTTCTCATAGTGATGAATCACAATTAAGGCTGTCACGGGGATTAGACCTAGCCAGGGGCTAAAGTAGGCCCCGGCAAAAGCGGCTAATACACCTAAACTAAGGCTGCCGATTAACCCCCAAGGTAAAGCAGACAGGCGAGTGGACTTAGGAATGGCTTGTTTGCCTTGGTTTATTTGTTGGTAACTTTGTTCGGCTCTTTTAACGTCTGCTTTTTTAGGTTTGTTGCGTACCGACTCATAAGCGACGACTTGTCCGTTCTCTTTAACGGGCGTAACAAAGGCATCTACCCAGTAATGGTCACCATTTTTACAACGATTTTTAACGATGCCTTTCCATTGTTTGCCGGCTTTTAAGCAATCCCATAACAGCTTGAAGGCAGCCGGAGGCATATCGGGGTGGCGCACTGTGTTATGGCTTTTGTTTAAGAGCTCCTGCGCGCTGAAGCCACTGATATCAATAAATGCTTGGTTAGCATGTTGGATTACACCTTTTAAATCTGTACTGGAGATTAAGCGCGAATTGTCGGGGAATGTAGTTTCACGCTGGCTTACAGGTAGATTTTTTTTCATAGTAAGCTCCTACGCTATTTTTTACGTTCACTTTTAGCCTAGAGCATTTATTGTTTACTGCCATGCTCATTGCACTTGTGGCACATGACGCCATCTGTTTAACTTGCGAAAAACTTATAATAATAGGCGTCACCATGACTCAGTATTTAATGGCCATAGACCAGGGCACCACCAGCAGCCGTGCCATTATATTTAATCAAAAAGGGCAAATTCAGGTTCAAGCCCAACAAGAATTTTCTCAAATATTTCCTTTTGATGGCTGGGTAGAGCACGACCCAGAAGAGATTTATCAGTCGGTGTTGAAGGTGTGTCAGGAGGCGTTAAAAAAAGCAAACCTGTGCGCCGATGATATCACCTCAATTGGCATTACTAATCAACGCGAAACCACTGTGGTATGGGATAAAGACACAGGCAAGGCCATATATAATGCCATCGTTTGGCAAGATAGGCGCACCAGTGATTATTGCAGTGAATTAAAGGCAAAAGATTTAGAGCCAAAAATAAGCGATAAAACGGGTTTGTTATTGGACCCTTATTTTTCGGCCACTAAGTTAAAGTGGATTTTAGATAACGTAGAGGGTGCCCGCGATCAGGCCGAAAACGGCCAATTGTTGTTTGGTACTATCGACAGCTTTTTGTTATGGCGCTTAACCGGTGAGCATAAAACGGATGTCACCAACGCATCTCGTACACTGTTGTGTAATATTCACAGTTTACAGTGGGATGAAGAGTTACTAGAACTATTTAATGTGCCTTCAAGTATGTTGCCCAGTATTCACAGTAATACTCATGAATTTGGTCACACTTATGACGCATTGTTTGGCTCTCCCATCATGATTGGCGGTATGGCGGGGGATCAACAGGCGGCGCTCATTGGTCAGGCGTGTTTTAGCGAGGGTATGGCTAAAAGCACCTATGGTACAGGCTGCTTTATGATGCTGAATACGGGCGACAAACCCAGTAAAAGCCAGCATAAATTGCTGACTACCGTGGCCTATCAAGTAGGAGATACCACCCATTACGCCTTAGAGGGCAGTATCTTTATGGCAGGCGCCACCATTCAGTGGATTAGGGATGGTTTAAAACTGATTCAAAACGCCAGTGAAAGTGTGCAAATGGCTGAGGCAGTGGGTTCAGATAACGCAGTGTACTTAGTGCCTGCATTTACAGGCTTGGGTGCGCCTTACTGGGACCCCAATGCGCGTGGTGCCATTATGGGATTAACCCGTGATACCGGTATTGCCGAAATTGTAACCGCAGGTTTGCAGTCGGTGTGTTATCAAAGTCGCGACTTATTAGAAGCCATGGCTAAAGATGAGGTGGTGCCATCTTGTTTGCGAGTGGATGGCGGTATGGTGGTTAATGACTGGTTGGTTCAGTTTTTATCCGATATCTTGGATTTGCCCATTCAGCGTCCAGCGATTACAGAGACCACGGCATTGGGCGCCGCTTATCTTGCTGGCATAACCGGGGGGGTATTTTCAGGTTTACAGGAGGTGAGCCAGTTATGGCAGCAAGAGCAGGCTTTTAGTCAAAACATGAAAGAGTCACAACGGGAAACTCTATACGCAGGTTGGTTGGATAGTGTGCAGCGAGTGCGAACCTGTGATTAAGGTTTGCGTTTTTTGCTCTATCCACTTGCCCGTCTTGGGAGTAGGATGGCCGGACTGAGAATAAAAATATAACCTAATTAAGGCAGTTCAGTTGTCCAAGTTAGGTTGCAGTTATCAAGGAATGGTAGCCATGCAGCAGTCGCAGAAGCAGGCAATAAGGTTACGTCGGGCAGTATTGGCTAATCTGGGTTTATTATTTAATATATTCCTATGTGTATTGGCACAGCATTGGGGTTACTTTGTGCTGGAGTTGCCATTCTTGCTTTTGTTATTAGTGGGAACTTGGCTTGGTCATTTAGTCTTTGTTATTCTTATCTACTATTCAATCAACCTCTTTTTTAAAGATGCCAGTTTAACCTTAGCCCAAGTGCTATGGGTGATCGTATCGCTGACAATACTTATGTGTTTTATGCAGGGTATTAGGCCGCTGGTGCTCATGGGGTATTTGTTGGTCATGTTATTTGGCTCTTTCAGGCTAACGTTAAAAGAATTTTACGCGGTCACCGCCCTCACTTTTTTATGTTATTTATCTAGCTTACTCTTCATTTATTTTCATCGTCCGCAAGATATTCTGTTAAGTCAGGAATTCTTTATTTTTCTGGGTTTTTGTTTTGTGTTGACAGGGTTTGTTTTCATGGGGGTAGAGTTTAGTCAGTTAAGGCAAAACTTGAGTCGTCGCCATAAAGAATTGACTGGCGCTTTGGCGCGTATTCAGGAATTGGCTATTACCGATGAGTTAACCAGTTTATATAATCGTCGCCACCTTTTAGCGTTACTGGCTCAGCAACGCGCTTTGGCCAATCGTAGCCAGTATCGGTTTGTGGTGTGTTATTTGGATCTGGATCATTTTAAAAAAGTGAACGACCAATATGGCCACCCGTTTGGAGATAAGGTCTTAGTAGCTTTTGCAAATTTGATCAATGCGTCTTTGCGTGAGGTGGATATTGGGGCGCGAATTGGCGGAGAAGAGTTTGTATTAATTCTCACCGATACTGATTTAAATATGGCCCACAGTGTCTGTCAGCGCATTAGTGAGCAATGGGCGCATCAATCGTTTAAAGGCGTGCCTTTGTTGTCACTCACTTTATCTTGTGGCATTGCCGAGTTTGTGGCCCCGGAAACGGTCGATGAATTATTAGAGCGCAGTGATAAATTGCTTTATCAGGCTAAAAATAATGGCCGTAACTGCATTGTGATGGAACAACCGGAACGCCAAGAAACCTTTAAATTTGAAAAACGCTGACGTTTAAAAGTGGTGTTGAATACTAATGGTGCTTTGGATTTGTGTATAGGTGAAACTGGAGTGCTCAACGTTAACAGGTGCCAATTCACTTTGGGTAAGGTAACTGAATTGATATTGCAGCTGCGGCACTACGTACCAATAAGGGGCTAGGTAGTAGCGATAATGCCAACTTAAACGTAATGCGAGTTTATAGACCGCACTTTCTTGTTTGGCTAATAGCCGGTGTTGGGTGGCGCTGTCACTAAAGTTGGTGTCTAAACTAGCTACATTTAAGCGCCACTGAAAATTTAAACCTCTGTCATTTTTAATTCTGCCCAGCACAATGCCTAAACCTGTAAATTCCCCCTCAAATAAGCTGGCGTTGGTACTGCTAAGCTCGCTGTTAACGGGGCTTAACTCACGGCTGTAGCTAAAACCTGCCACATTGATGGTGCTTTCATAGCGGGTACTCTCATGCCAGTAGATTTGAATGCGCTGAAATTGCCGAGTACTGCTAATAATGCTGTCTTGTGGCAGTGAGGTACTGGTGCCGTCGTTGTCTAAAAAAATATGTGGCTCGGAGAGCTGGGTTTGCAAATCTTGTTGCTGCCATTCAATAGACAGCCAGCTACCATGGTGTTTTTGCCATTGATAAAGGGGTAATTGGGCATTTAAGTTGATGAAATTGGCTGCTTGATTAACTTGAATACTGGGTCCGCGCGCGTGCCAGCCTATATCTTTTCGACGCCAATGCTGAAAGTCTAAGCTGGCGCCTAATATTTGCCCCTCTTGGCTTGAGGTGTCATCTAAATACTGGTGGTCAGTTTGGTGGTAGCCAGTGGTGAGCGCCAAATTTCCCCCTCTGCATTGGGCACTGATGAGCAAATAGGCTGTAAATAATAAGAAGGTAGATATGTGTGTCATCTATTGATTATCGGCCAATGTATTCAGAGTGACAGGGCGGAGCGACTATTTTTTATCACTTAAGGTTCATTTGTAGGGTGGAAGCGGCTTATTCAGTATTTGGCATTAAATCGTAGTGATGACATAGGTGGTTTGCTGCTCATTAATAGGGCGCGAATGGCCACAATTTTTACTAGTAATTACTTTGAAAGTGGGGGTAGGGATGGGAGGATGGCCATAAAAATCTAAAACGCACATATAGCATTAAAAAAACACCCATTTTTCTTCAATATTATCGTCTTTTGCGCTGTACTAATTAAAAACCAATGTTTAAACTTCGCGAAAATTAATCGAAAGGTTTTATGCATGACTCAAATGACTGAGCAGCAGACTAACTCTATACAAAAGAATATTCTGAGTTGGCTCGTATTGCTGGCGGGTGTTTACGCTATTCTCTTATCTGTAGGGATGGTGGGATCTGGTTTTAAAGAGGCTTCCGGTGGTTCTGCCGGTGCTAAAGAGCTGTTTGCCTTTGCGACTAATCCTTTTCTAGCCTTGCTGATTGGTATTCTAGCCACAGCATTGGTGCAAAGCTCCAGTACCGTAACCTCCGTCATTGTAGGCTTAGTGGCCGGTGGCCTGCCCATAGAGGCGGCAATTCCCATGGTGATGGGTGCCAACATTGGTACTACGGTTACCAATACTCTTGTGAGCTTGGGTCATGTACGTAAAAAATCTGAATTTCACCGCGCCTTTGCTGCGGCCACGGTACATGACTTCTTTAACTTAATGTGTGTGGCTATTTTCCTACCCATTGAAATTTTCTTTAATATCTTTGAGAAAGCCAGTGCCTGGTTATCTGCCATGATGGTAGGTGGTGATTCCGTAAGTATGAAGGGTTTTAACTTCATAAAACCGCTTACTAAGCCGGTTATCTCTGAAATTAAGAGTTTCTTAGACTTTTTGCCCGAAATGGCAGGGGCTATTACCCTAGTAGGCTTGGGTATATTGGCGATATTTGCATCGATTACGATCATTGGTCGAGTATTGCGTGGCCTAATGGTCGGACGTGCTAAGAAGATATTGCACTCAGCGATTGGTCGAGGACCGATAAGCGGTATCACCAGTGGTGCTGTGGTGACGGTATTGGTTCAGTCTTCTTCTACTACAACTAGCCTGATGGTACCGTTGGTGGGATCAGGTGTATTTACCCCCAGAGACATCTACCCGTTCACCCTAGGGGCGAATATTGGTACCACTATAACAGCGCTTTTAGCGGCTACCGCGTTATCCGGTCCTGGTGCCATAGTGGGTTTACAGATTGCGTTGGTGCATTTGATGTATAATATGTCGGGTGTAGTGGTGATATACGGACTGCCATTCCTGCGTGAGATTCCATTGACGGCTGCAAACAAGTTGGCAGATATTGCCACCGAGCGTCATTCATTAGCTGCATTGTATGTATTAACCGTATTCTTTTTGATTCCCGGTTTGTGTGTATTCGCCATGTCAGCCTTAGGGTAAGGGAGAGACACTATGGGTAAAAAACGTATAAAAGAGCTGCAAAAGCAGGTTAAAGAAGCTCAAAAGACACTGGCGGCGCTGGAAAAAAAGAAGGATAAAAAGGTCCTTAAAGCCCAGCACAAAGTGATCGAAGAGCTAGAAATACTCATTGGCCAAGAAAGTCTGCGCGCCGAATCCTTGGTAGAGCTAAGCGAAGAAGCGTGGCAAGAAGTAAAAGGGCTAATGGAAGGTTTGATCACTAAGGTGAAGAGTATTATTAAGAGCTAATACCGCTTTTAATCGCCTTCTAAAACAGCATTTACTCAAAAAGAGTACTTGCTGTTTTTTTATGCCCAGGGATGGGCTGTATAGCGCGGTGCCATGGATGGCAAGGAGCGTATATGCCCAGCAGGACTAGCGT
>JAPYOO010000295.1 GCA_029938135.1 Bermanella sp.
GGCCTAACCGAAATGGCCATTATTAGAGCAGGGGAATAATTAGAGAATCCAATGATAGACCTAGAACAATTAAAAAGTGGTAATCGTCGCGCATTGGCTAAGGCCATTACGTTAGTTGAAAGTAAACTTGATGATCATCGCCTTGAAGCACAAAACCTATTAGATGAATTATTGCCATTAACCGGTAACAGCATTCGTATTGGCATTACCGGTATTCCTGGTGTGGGTAAGTCTACGTTCATTGAAGCGTTTGGTTTATACCTTATCAAACAAGGTAAAAAGGTCGCCGTATTGGCGGTAGACCCCAGCTCCCCCCTTCGCGGCGGCAGTATATTAGGGGATAAAACCCGCATGGAAATGCTGTCTCGTGAAGACAACGCGTTCATTCGCCCTTCCCCATCAGAAGGCGCACTGGGAGGTGTTGCTCAAAAAACCCGCGAAACCATGCTGCTATGCGAGGCCGCGGGTTATGACGTAATACTGGTTGAAACCGTGGGTGTTGGTCAAAGTGAATATGAAGTGGCTGCTATGGTGGACTTCTTTTTAGTGTTAATGCTGCCCAATGCTGGAGACGAATTACAAGGCATTAAGCGGGGCATTATGGAATTGGCAGACGCTTTGGTTATTAACAAGAGCGACGGTGAAAGTGAGGGCCTAGCTAAGCAAACCCAAGGCTATTATAAAAGTGCGCTTAAACTCATGAAGCACACTAGCTTTTGGCAGCCTAAAGTTAATACCTGCTCTGCTTTAAATAATCAAGGCGTTCAAGATGTGTGGGCTATGATTTCAGAGTATGTGACTATAGCCCATGACAAAAACTACTTTAATGACAAACGTGCTCAGCAAAATAGCCAGTGGTTAAATAAACTTATTCACGAAATGTTAGAGCTGCGCCTAAAACAAAATAAAGACGTTAAGACTGAATTACCCAAATTACAAAACGCTGTACTGAATAACGAAATTACGCCTTTCAATGCAGCGCAAAAAATCATCGAGCTTCTATAACACTATGTCCGATATCAGCGAAAAGTTATCCCTGTTTTTCAAGACCCACCTACCCATCACTCAATTTATGGAAATGGACGTTCAAAGCTACGACGGGCAAACGTTAATCTTACACGCCCCATTACCGCCTAACATTAACGACAAACAAACCGCCTTTGGGGGCAGTTTGTATAATGCATCGGTAATGGCGTGTTGGGGCATGCTGTATTTAAAAACACTAGAAGCCAATATTACCTGCAACCAGGTAGTCACTAAAGGCAGTATAGAATACAAAGCTCCCGTACAAGGCGACATTCTAGCCATTTGCCATGCACCAGATGCCGCTGAATTAGAAAAAATGCTGCAAACATTTAAACAAAAAGGCCGTGCTCGCCTTACGTTATTTTCAAGCATTGAGTGTTCGGGAAAAAAAGCGGTGGCGTTTGAAGGCAGTTACGCCATTTTAAGTGAATAAACATATTACCCAAAGGGGTGAGTTAGCTGACCTTTACGCTAGAGCCTAAAAACCACTCTTTAATAAGGGCTGCACTGTGTTTTGGCTCTTGCTGCATAAAGCAATGACTTCCAGGCACCCGCGTTAAAGAATAGGCATCCAACCCCTCTAGTTTTTGTACCGAACGAGCAATAAACGGAAAAGACTCTTGCGCTATTAAAATTTCACACGGAGTTTGCATTTTATTTAAATGATGCCATAACCGCTTAGGGTAACTTGCGTATATTTTACTTTCTACTTTACTGCTGCATTTTAGCCGTACAGTTCCTTTATGGTCTTTTAAGGCGTAATCCACGTAGGCTTGCAATGAATCATCGGTCCAGCCTTTGAAGCCGCCACGGCCCTTAAAACTCTGCAAAGCCTCTTCACGGTTTGGCCAAACTTGAGTACGTTCCTTGGCTTGCTGAGCAAGTGGACTGTTTTTTAACAAACCAAACACATCGGCCACTTTCATCACACTAAGCATGCCCTTAGAGAAGAATACTGGGTCCATTAATAATGTTTTTTGAAAACGGTTTGAAGTATGCGCTGCCATCAATGCCGTGATCACGCCGCCATAGCTGTGCCCTAATCCATAAACTTGAGTAGTGCCTTTAAACTGTTGTGAAAAATGTGACAGCACTAAGGATGCGTAATTGGCCGTCCCTACCCAACCTGCATAACGAATACCCATATCGCTGTCACCATGCCCTGGTAAGTCGGTAATAAGTAAATCAAAGTCTTTCGCTAGATAATCCAATAAGGGCTTGTATGTTAAACCACAAAAGCCATTACCGTGTAAAAAGTGTATAACCGGTTTTCCGCTCCACGTGCTATGCCAGCCACACAAGGAAAAATCGCTGTCTATTTTTAAAGACCAAGGCTCCAGTGGATATATCATGATAATTCACAGTAATTTATCAAAATCATTACTCACTTAATTTTGTTAAACAGATCAGTGCCCACTTATAATTCAACCAAAGCGTTTAGGGCTAAAATATGTACCATAAGGCTATAGCTTGTTATGATCATAAAATATTCAGTATAGCCTTTAAATTCACTTAAGATTCAACTGAGACTAAGCTTCATGAAATTCATCATTACCTTTCTACTGTGTCTCAGCACCTATGCCAGTCAGGCTCAAGATCGTGACAATATTCTTATTTTAGGAGACAGCCTAAGTGCAGGATACGGCATAAAAATAGAAGAAAGCTGGCCGGTGCTATTACAAAGTAAACTAACCGATTCAAAGCTTAATTTTAATGTGCACAATGCCAGTATCAGTGGCCAAACCACCGCTGAAGGGGTTTCGCAAATAAATAAGCTGTTAAAGCTTACCCAACCTAAATTGGTAATTTTAGAACTAGGGGCTAATGATGGCTTAAGAGGATTGTCTATTACAGACATGCAACAAAATCTACAAACTATGATCACACGCAGCCAGCTTGCAGGGGCCAATGTTTTATTGATTGGTATTCGCACCCCCGCAAATTACGGCCGCCGCTATGGTCAAATGTTTACTCAAAGCTATCAGCAACTGGCTAAACAAAATGGCATTACACTCGTGCCATTCATGCTTGAACCGTTAAGCCGCCTTATTACACAGTCAAATAAACCTGAATACATTCAAAAAGATGGTTTACACCCCACCGCAAAAGCCCAACCCATTTTACTGCAGTATTTAATGCCCTATATTAACAAAAGCATTTAATCTTTTTTAACGCGCCACATCCCTCTTTTTCAGTAACTTAGCCGCTTGGCTCCTTATTTGTTTTTGATATATAAACCTCACTTCTTTAGTACTTTAATTCCTTAAAACACTATTAATACGATTCTCAGCTACGCTTTGAATTATCAATATACAAGACATTAACGGCTAATCGCCTACATTTTAAAGGACTCCTAATCAACTTTAACTGTAATTTTTTAATCAACCCCTTTTGAATATGTATAAGGATAAATAACATGAAGCCACTCACGAAAACTGTCGTGACCTTACTGATGCTCTCTTTAGGCCTTTGCGCTTTTGCCGAAGTAGCCGTCATAGTTCACCCCTCAAATAGCAATAGCTTTGACCAAAATGCTATTAAACGAATTTTTCTGGGTAAAAGCCGAGCCTTCCCATCTGGCGGTGAAGCTATACCAGTAGGCTCTAAAGATGGCAGCCCAGAATCAAATGAATTCACCTCATCCGTATTAAGTAAAACCCCAAAACAATTAAAAGCGTACTGGGCAAAAATGATATTCACCGGCAAAGGCACACCACCCAAGGCAATGGAGAGCAACCAATCCATACTGGATATAGTGGCAAGCAACCCCAGTTTTATTGGTTTTGTCACTAGCGGCACTGAAACCGGCGCCGTTAAAGTTGTGGGTAAGTTTTAATTCGCTTAATGCTCTAAATATTAATGTGTGAGGAATGTCATGAAAAAATTATTAGTACTGGCATTAAGTATAAGCTGCTTAATGTTCACAAGCTTCATTAGCCACGCCGAAGTAACGTT
>JAPYOO010000296.1:0-2427 GCA_029938135.1 Bermanella sp.
GCGGTGGATCGCGACGTAATGCTGCGCTCTATGCGCATTTACGACGAAATGAATTTGGAAGGCCGCCAATAGCGGCACCCTCACAAAATTAAATATTAAAGGTAGTTTTTATGGATTTCTTTTCCGACATTACACAATTTTTTAGAGACGGTGGTTTGTTTCTTTATCCCATCGCATTTGTATTGGCCATTGGCATCGCGATAGTGGTTGAACGCTGGCGTTTTCTAAATGGCGAAAAGGTGCGTAACCTAAAAGCCTTTGATGATTTTTTGCCGTTATTACGTACTGATGATCACGAAAAAATGACGTTGTTCACTCGTGATAATAATGCACCAGTATCTCGTATGATTGGTTGTGGTTTAGACATGATGAAAGTCACTAGACACCGTGCTGACGTAGAGCAGGCCATGAGCGAAGGCATGATGGAAGCCGTTCCTCGTTTAGAAGAGCGTACCGGTTATTTGGCTGTGCTAGCGAACATTGCGACGTTGCTGGGTCTGCTGGGTACAATTATTGGTTTGATTGCTGCATTTAGTGCGGTGGCCAATGCCGACCCTGCTGATAAATCAAGATTATTATCAATGTCCATTTCAGTGGCCATGAATACCACTGCGTTCGGTTTGATCGCGGCCATTCCATTGTTGGTAACACATGCTTATTTAACCAATAAAACAAATTCCATTATCGCCAGTATTGAAATGGCCGGTGTAAAGTTTTTAAATGTAATGACCTTGAACCGCGCTATTGAAGCGGGCATGCCTAAGGCTAAGTAGTCAGCCTTAGAGGGTGGAATCATGAGTTTTAAGATTAAACGTAAACACACCGATGATGCAGATATTGACGTTACCAGTTTCATGAATTTGATGATTGTACTGGTTCCAGTGTTGTTAATGAGCATGACGTTTACCAAGATTACAGTGATGGAAATTAACCTTCCAGAACTTTCAGGTGGCGGGGCCAGTAACTCTTTAAGTCAGTCTCAATTGGAAATAATAGTGCGCAAGACCGGTATGGAAGTGTATTTTCCATCGGGTAATCTTGTGAAAAAAGTACCACTGCTGAAAAACGGCCAGCATGACTTCAACTTGTTGTCACAGGTTTTACGGGCGGTTAAAGACCAAGTAAGTGATAAGCGGGATGCACTTATTATGTCGGCCAGTAATGTGGATTATCAAACACTCATCAATACCATGGATACGCTTAAGTCGTATCAAACGGTAGTGGCGGCAAGTCTTGTGGAAGTGGAATTATTTCCCGAAATTTCACTTGGCGACGCCAGCAAAAAATAGGGTGTAGACATGGCATTTCAAGGTTCAGTATTAGATAGGCGTGAAAGCAGTAAAAAAGTAGCAGGCTTAAATCTTGTATCATTAATGGATATCTTTACCATCTTGGTATTTTTTCTATTGATGAATAGTGGTGATAGTCAGCAAATTGAAAAGGCAACGTTTATCACCTTGCCAGATTCGCTGGCCAGCAGTTCATTTCAAAATGAGTTGCTGATTACCGTGGGCAGTGAATTCATTAGTATTAAAGATGAAGAAATTGTAAGCGTAAGTGAAGTATCCGCTAAAAAAGGCAAGGTAGTTGATGCATTGGCACAAGTACTTAAAGAGTACGCCTTGGAAAAAGGTGAATTAAGTGATTTTGAGAAAATCAATGGGCGCTCGGTCACTATAATGGGCGATCAAACGGTTCCCTATGCAACGCTTAAAAGTATTATGGCTACTTGTAGTCAGGAAAATTTTCGTGATATTGCCTTGGCGGTAAATCAAGTTGTATCGGGTGTGGTAACCGCGACAGCGCAGGTGGCACCATGACCGGAACTGCAATCCCACAAAGCTCTGACCACTTAGCGTTGGACATGGTACTGCCTTGGCATGCACACCTTGAACAGCAGGAAAAGTTTAAGCGCATTATTAAAAAAGTGGTGGCACCGGTCATGGCTTTTTTATTGATCATGTCTTTATTGCCAGATTTTACACAAGAGCAAGAGATTATTAAAAAGGTGGTCACCAAAGTTATTCTGGATCCGCCTAAAGTGGTTGAAGTACCCCAAAAGCCCGAAAAGGTTAAGCAAAAAAAGACACAGTCTCATGCTCCGAAGGCAAAACCTAAGCCGGGTGCAGCCAGCGGTGTCCCTAATATGGCCACGTTATCGCAACAGTTAAGCGCTATGCGTAACTCGGTGAACGTATCTAAGTTGCAAAAGAAAAACGTATTTGTATCAACCCAGGGTAATGTTCAGAAAAGCAGTCGTGCGTTGCTGGGCAGTAAAAATGCCAATGCATCCAGTGGCGGCCTAAAAGCCAGTGATATTACCGTGAATGCTAAAGGCGCATCTTTGGCTTCACATACGTCGGCGAATGTCAGTAGCCCCATTATGGCCATAGAGCTGCCGGATGAGGCGCAATATCATTATGATCC
>JAPYOO010000296.1:2527-3959 GCA_029938135.1 Bermanella sp.
AGCAGTGTACTTGAACAAAAAATGCTCAATAAAATTGGCCAAATTAATTTTGGTAAAGAGGCGTTAAGTGCAACTGCAGTGCAGTACACTTTTAGTTTTTTACCGTCTTAATTTGACCTAAGGGTCCATAAAACCTGGCATAAAGTCGCGTATTCTAGCCGCTTTATGGCAGGTTTTTCATTTAATATGTCTTAAATTAGTTATCTGCCCTGTCACTTTAGGCCTATAAAACCCCCACCATTTTACGACTCAATATTTTACAAAATTAAACTATAGTACCGTGTTCACATAACATGTTTGACCTTTGTCACGTTTCGAAACAAATACGAACCGATTGGTAATAATTAGAAACATTTATGTGACCGGTAACCGTTCATGGAGGGCGAAACCCGCGAAAATACAGATATGAGAAATTTGGAGTACTGGCTATGAATAGCTGGATTGTTGTGACAATTCGCGCCCTGATGTTAACTGCATCTGTGGCTTTAATATCTGCCTGTGGTGAAGAGCTGCAAGTGGGCGCTAACGATGACCAGCAGCAGGCTGTTTCATCGGGCACCCCGTTTGCATTTGTGTCTCGAGAAGACGAAAATGTGCAAAATGCCCTTGTAGCAAATTCTCTACAACCGGATACATTTAACCCCGGCGCCAAGTTGTTTGTTCGCGCAGCGGTAAGCTCCGATGCCAAGGATGTTGAAATTCTTAAGGCGATCTTTGGCGAGCAAGACTACGATGTCAAAGACCTTAATGTATCTAGTGATGGCGAACTGCTTATTTTCAGTGCTCACGGTACATTGAATAACGACACTTGGAACCTTTACGAATACGAATTTGCCAGCGCGTCACTACACCGCATTATCTCCGATCTCTCAATTGCCAATGCAGGTCACGACACCAGCGCCGCGTATACCAACGATAACACCATTATTTTCTCCTCTGACCGTCATTTAGCCGCTGCAACTGAAGCCAGCGACGAAACAATCCTTAAGGCTAGCGCCTCGTCCACAGTGTTATTTAGCATGGATAGAGACGGTGACGATATTGAGCAAATTACTCAAGGGGATAAAAATGATATTCAATCTACCACGCTAAAAGATGGCCATATGGTGTTTATGCGCTGGCAGACACAGAGTGCTCCTTGTAATGGCGAAAACTTTCAAACCGCCACCGCTTGCGCCATGACCAAGAGCTTGGGTGGAGAAGTGCAAAGCATTGAAAAAGACAGTTTTAATTTATATCGAGTTGCCCCTAACGGTGAGCAGCTAACTTCCTTGTTTGACAGCACCACGTTAAGCAGCCAAGACGAAGAATGGATGCAGCTAAACGGCGTTATTCAGGGCAGCAATGGACACATGATGGCCATCGTGAAAAACAAATTTAACCCTATGATGGGCGGAGATTTAGTTGAGTTACGTGGTCCTGCAGCAAGTAA
>JAPYOO010000297.1:143-3942 GCA_029938135.1 Bermanella sp.
ACTCTAGTTTATCGTGCAAATTCGGCCACTATGATGGGTGTCTTATTAGTAGTATATCGAGGCCTAGTTCAATGCATGTTCACTGAACTCTAGTTTATCGTGCAAATTCGGCCACTATGATGGGTGTCTTATTAGTAGTATCTTATTAGTAGTACTATGATGGGTATCTTATTAGTAGTAGGTGTCTTATTAGTAGTAAAAAAGTACACACAGCCAATTACCAAGTAAAGCGTGCGTACCTCTACCGTATTTTAAGCGCTTGAATTCAGCACTCAATGCATAAAAGCAGAAAACAAAGTGATGTGCCACTGATTTCCCATGCCTAAATTTGATACAATATTGGCTAATAATGAATTAAACGCTACCTTGAATTTACAAATAATAAGAAGCAAATCCATGAATTTTCTCAAAAAACTCACGCCATTTACATTACCGTTTTTGCTCGCTGCTTGCGGTAATGATGATTTAGACCCTAACGACATTCAATCACCAGACACGTATGAATTTACAAGCATTACAGATCCCTCTGCCACATCTTCAGTAGACTACAGAGAAGCAACTACACGCCTCACTTTAATCAAAGAATTAGAATATTTAATTGAATCCGACGAGTTACAAGCCTTCGGACAAGAAACCAAAAGTAAAGAGGCAGTAATTGCATTGTTGAACAGAGTTTATGATGGGGGCACACAGCTGAGCTACAGCAATAATTTAATGGATGTAAACCTGTACGATGAAGCATCGCCCGCGCCAACACAGGTCAAAGGCATTAATGTTAACGATAATACCCTAACATTTACAGATAATTCTCTAGCTGAAAACATCAACCTTAAAGACGCGCTTTCTTTAAATGCTAATTTACAAATTCAAAATTGGTTCATTAGTATTGCATTACTTGCGATTGATGATGATGACACCACACGTTTTAGTAGTTTTGGTTATGACTATCAAGCCCTAATCATTGGCTATTTATCTGTTGTAATGCCCTTTGATCAGGTGAGCAATCACTTGTTAAGCACCAATAATTTAGGTGCTAGCAATGCACGTGATGACTCTACTACACCTTACACACTGCTTGAGCATAACTGGGATTTAGCTTTTGGTTATTTTGGTACCAGCACTTCAGCAAAAATTAAAAGTCTTGATGCCATTACCAACGGCCAAGAAAACAGTGTCAGCCATATTAATTATTATGTATTTGATTTCGCTGCCGAAACCGCGCAGCGTGATTTACAATCCACCCTGCGCGAGGCTAATTTTTCACAATCACTCATTGAATTATTTTTAGATGGCAGAACTACCATAAGCTTAAACGAAACCCATGATTCATTTTCAAATCAATCTACATTAATAACTAATTATGCCGCCGATATCTTATACCACTGGGAAAGAGCACTAGCTGCCACCCTTATTTACCATACCAAAAACACAATTACTAATCGCTATAGTGCCGATGAATACAACTACCATTGGGCCATGATGACAATTTATGCACAAGCTATTGCCATTTACCCCAACTCAGCTATCACCGATGATTTACTTACTAGCTTAACCAAAGATAAAGTAGACCCCACAACAAACCTAGCCAGTCAAACCACTTACCTTGGAACTCTTGTGGATGCCGAACGAGACACAAAAGACATATATGGTTTTTCAAGCAGCGATGTTTCTAGCTGGCAATAAATAACTTATCGCGCCACCCTCTCTCTTCATCTAACCTAAAACACCTTCAGGCGGGTTTACACCCGCCACCTACTCCCACTTTTATACCGAAATAAGACTAAAATTTAATACTTATCCCGTTAAAATACCCATCCACTTCTAGCTGCCCTACAAAAAACCAATCATTTTTAACTACCCAACGCCCAACATATATTGCAGGCAAAAAAAAACCACCCTAAGGTGGTTTTTTTCATGTATGAACCTAAACAGTTAATACACTAAGTCAGATTAGTGACCGTAGATTTTCAAAGTAGTACCAGAAAGGTTAAGGTCGTTTATTGCAACGTGACCCAAGCTAGTGTCAACTGCTGCACCAACTGTAACACCACCAACCATAGTAAAAGCATTACCCATAGAAAGGTCCATGCCGATATCCATGTTCATCTTAGTAACTTCAATCTGTAAAGAATTCTGAACAACGATAGTATCGCCAGTCCAGTTAGCTACATCAGCATCAGATGTATCTAGGTGAGAGTAACCAGTACTGCCTGTAGTAATTTGCATCTGAACATACGCCATGTTAGATACACCTTTAATAGCACCGCCACGTATAACAGCAGCCAATGCAGTAGCAGCATCTAAACTACCACCAGCTGCAGTCTGTAAGTACGCGTATGCATCAGTAGCTTCAGCAGCCGTTTGTTGATCAGCAGTCATGTTCTCTTGAACATAATCCTGGAAATCTCCAAGATCAGAAGCGTAAGCGCCTGTCAAGATTGGCTGGCCGTTATCGCCAATAGTAAGGTTAGTTACACCAAGACCCAATACATCAATGTTCATAGAACCGGTTGTTACTTCGAAGTAAGCGTCTACATCGATAGTACCGTCGTTACCGATTTTAACATCGATAGGACCCAAGTTACCTTGAATATTGATTGCAGATGCAAGGTTAGCACCGCCGTTTAGGCTAACAGAACCCACGTCTAGACCGAAATCAACACGCTGGTGATCACGAGTAGCACCGTCAACACCTGTTACATCATTATTACCAGTCAATACGTCAGCAGTGTTAACAGCACCCAAGTGAATTACTAGGCCGTCAGTAGCATCAACATCGATATCAATTTTGATGTTGTCTAAAGCAGTACCAGCAACAGAACCACCCAAGGCGATACCAGTAATTGCTAAAGAACCAGCGTCAGCAGCTAGACCGTCAAGACCGTCAGTATCTGTGTAAACAACTGAACCAATATCTACTTTTGCAGACAATTCAATGCTGATACCAGCCTGACCTGTCATGCCGCTAAGAGTAGCGTCATCAATAGACGTTAGTTCTGCTTGCGCAAAAGGAGCTGCCGCAATAGCAGTTACAAGTGCTAATTTCTTAAAAGTTTTCATGTGTGTCTCCATTTATTTTTATTGATTCAGGTTGCCCCGAATATTGTGATTACTAGTTAATCAAGCCACTAATATTCGCAATGCTTTTTTATTGCACTATAGAAGCTACAAATACCGTTTGTGGTTTGCTGCCAGTAGACAGTTTTTCCATTTCAAACAATAATCTTCCTGTTTTTGCGCCTGCCTCATCTTTAATTTCAGATACGGGCAAAAAACGCATAATAGAGACACCGTCACGATGCTCTATTTCAAATACTAAACCTTGTGAACTGTCGCCGGCTTTATTGGATACACTGGCATACATCACCTGCACCGTTGCATCAATTTGCTGACTGCTGGCCATGTCAATTAACAGTGCACGAATGCTGGCTACCTGCTGATCTACCGACATGCCTTTATTTTTATCACCTGTGCTGAAAAAACCTAATGTGCCATCTTTTTTCATTAACATGGCAAAGGGCGCCATTTCGTGATCTTTTTCTAGCTCTAACGCTGAGGCATTAATGGCCTCTTTAAATAAGTAGGTTAGATTCGCTTCAATGCGCTCTTCTTTTTGTTGGGGTGTTTCAGACATTTTTTCAGCAACTGAAACAGCTGAAAAACAAACCGTACTAATTAGCAATGTGGCGATACTTAATACTTTAAAATTCATAATTATTATTATTCTTATTTATTGCCCGTCTATTCAGGGCGTTGTTCTTAATTCGTGCAAGCATCCTAACCTGCACAGATACCCATG
>JAPYOO010000054.1 GCA_029938135.1 Bermanella sp.
AATAAAATAGATATTAATGTTTGAGATATGCCAGTCTTTATATGAGGCCTTGAATGCCGAGCCGTTCAATTTTACTAGGTTTAAATACTTAGGTTTCTGCACAAATACTCATTAACTGTGGGATATATCGTCAGGCTGGCTCACTTTAAATAACTCAAAGCCTCCATCCAAACTGTATACCTCGATAAAACCTTGCTCAAATAAATACTGGGCGGCTCCCTGACTAGAATTGCCGTGGTAACAGCACACAACAACCGCTTCTTTAAAATCAGTGTCGGTAACGAATTGTGTAACACTGTTATTGTCTAAATGTTTAGCACCGCTAATGTGACCAGAAGTGAAGCTTTGCACGTCGCGGGTGTCGGCTATGTTGACGTGTTTTTCTTTTTGTAGTTGAGTAAACTGTTCAATGCTAATGTGCTTAAACATGTTGTCTCCTTTTTAGTCTGGTTTATAAATGGGCGAAATATCGTTTTCCGGTTTCTATGTGTTGCAAGGTAAGCGGCCCCCCCCATACACAACCCGTATCTAGGCCGGTAATTTGTGGGTGATCAAACATGCCTTCTAATGCTGCCCAGTGACCAAACAAAAGGTGTGTTTTCTTCAATTTATTTGGATAGCTAAACCAGGGTTTTAGATGTTTATTAGTGGCTTCACCACTTTGTTTGTTTTCTAAATCCAATTCCCCATTAGGTCCTAAAAATCGCATGCGGGTAAAATAATTTACGATAACTCTTAAGCGCTCCATGCCTTTTAAATTGTCATTCCATAGATCAGGAGTATTACCATACATAGCGCGATACAGATAAATGTGTCGCGAACTTTTTAGTATTGTCTGTACTTCTTTAGACAGCGCTTTAGCGGTTTTTAAATCCCACATGGGGGGGATGCCGGCATGGCACATGGCCAAGTTTTTGTCTTTGTCCCATTGCAATAGGGGTTGTTTACGCAGCCACTTGAATAACGTGTCGGCGTTTTCACTTTCAATAATGCGACTCAGATCGTTGTCTTTTTTTATTTTTTTCTCGCCGTGGGCCACCGCCAATAAATGCAGATCGTGATTGCCTAATGCAACCTTAAGGCTTTTGCGGATACTGTATAAAAACTCCAGTGTGCCCAAGCTATCGGGGCCGCGATTAACTAAGTCCCCCACACACCATAATTGATCCTGGCTTTCATCAAAGTTCACTGCGTCCAGTAAGCGTTGCAAAGGCTCTAGGCAACCTTGTAGATCTCCTACTGCAAAAGTTCTTGGCATGACGTGTCTTTTAATTTAATTGATTGGGGGTCGCAAGGGTGAATGGGGCGATGGCCACATCAAAATGATCACCGTTTGCATCCAACATAGTATAGCTACCTTGCATCGTGCCCACTTCAGAGTCCATGACGGAGCCACTGGTGTAAGTAAAGCTCTCACCGGGGGCAATGGAAGGTTGCTGACCTATAACGCCGTCACCTTGCACCTCTTGGCTTTTAAGGGACGCGCCGCTGGTGATTATCCAGTGGCGGCTTAAAAGTTGCGCACTGCGCTCACCATTATTGCTAATGGTGATTGTGTAGCTATAAACAAAACGATTTTTGTCTGGCAAAGATTCATTTTCTAAAAAATGAGTTTTAACGCTGACACTGATCTGAGGCTCAGACATCTTTTGCGTCACTCATGGGGTGTTCAAATACATAATCGCTAATGGCTGCAAATTCGGCTAGCCCTAAGCGCTCAGGACGTAATGATGGGTCGATGCCCATTTTTTCCAATTGCTCGCTGCTAATTACTTTTTTAAGGTTGTTACGCAAGGTTTTGCGTCGCATAGAAAAACTGGTACGCACCACATTTTCTAGCGTTCTATGATCTTTAACCGGGTGAGGCAGGACTTTATAAGGGACTAAACGCACAATGGCGCTGTCTACTTTAGGTGCAGGGTGAAAAGCTTCCGGACCCACATCAAACAAATGCTGCACTTCACAAAAATACTGCGCCATGATAGATAGGCGTCCGTAATTGTTTTCGCCAGCGCCTGCGGCCATGCGTTGTACCACTTCTTTTTGCAGCATAAAGTGCATGTCTTGCACGGTACCAGCATAGCTTAGCAAATGAAAAATAAGCGGTGTGGATATGTTGTAAGGCAAGTTACCCACAATGCGCAATGGACGCTCATCATTCTTAAGTGACTCAAAATCAAATTGCAGGGCATCGGCTTCGTTTATTTTGAAGCCTGGATGGTTAAAGAATTTAACTTTAAGGCCCGGAATTAAGTCACGGTCTATTTCCACTACATTTAAGTAGCCTTCAGTAGCCTCCAGTAATTGCTCTGTTATGGCCCCCATACCTGGGCCAATTTCCACAATGTTTTCACCTACTTTAGGGCGAATACTTTTTACAATATTACGAATAACATTGTCATCGTGTAAAAAGTTTTGACCAAAACGTTTACGGGCTTGGTGCCCTTTGGGTGGACGGCTCATGATGGTGTTCCTGTTTGTTGTCGGCAGGCTGACATATGTAAAGCATAGTCGATTGCCACCGCTAGGCTGCCTGAGTTGGCGGAACCTTTACCCACTAGATCTAGGGCGGTGCCGTGATCTACTGAGGTGCGAATAATGGGTAAACCTAGGGTTATATTGGCAGCTTGGCCAAACCCTTTAAACTTTAAGACCGGCAGGCCTTGATCATGGTACATAGCTAATACCACGTCTCCGCGCTCTAAAACCTTTTCGGTAAAAAGTGTATCGGCGGGCAGTGGGCCAGTAAGCGTGATGCCTTGCTGGCGCAAGGACTCAAGACAAGGCTCAATGGTTTCAATTTCTTCTCGGCCCATGTGGCCACCTTCTCCGGCGTGAGGGTTCAGGCCACACACTAAAATATTAGCATTTGGTAGCCCAAAGTATTGCTTAAGGTCTTTATCCAGAACGGTAATAACTTGGCTAAGTCTTTGTTGGGTAATGGCGTCAGCCACATCCTTTAGCGGTAAGTGCGTAGTGACTAGCGCCACCATTAATCCCTTGGTGGCCAGCATCATCACGACTTGCTTGCTGTGGGTGTATTCTTCTAGAAATTCGGTGTGGCCAGAAAAAGGAATACCGGCCTCGTTGATGATGCCCTTGTGTACAGGCGCCGTAACCATTGCTTGGTACACACCGTCTAGGCAACCTTGTGCTGCATGGGTTAGGGTATCTAACACATATTGAGCGTTGGCTTTATTGAGTTCTCCTGCCACTTCAACTTGGGCAAGATGAATGGGGTGAACCCAGATTTCACCGGCCAGTGCTAACGCGTCACTTTTACCGTCAAAAATTTTAACAACAAGCTCTTTGCCCAAAATTTGGGCACGGCGGGTTAATAACGCGGGGTCACAAATCGCAATGATTTGATGTGCATGAGCCCGTTGAGCGAGCTCTACAGTTAAGTCAGGTCCAATACCGCCGGGTTCGCCGACAGTTAGGGCAAGCCTATAAGTCATTATAATAAGTACCCGTAATTAAGTAAGGGTATCTTAAACCACCGGGTATGTCGGTGGTGAGGGCAAGCCTATAAGGCATGTGCTACTTCCAATATAAATTTAGTTGTTAAAGTTTACTTTTCAGCTCTACGTAAGCATCGCTGCGAATCTGACGTAACCAAATGGGTAACTCTTCTTCAAAGCGGCGGCTGTATAATAACTGGCGTGCCTGATTGCGCTGAATCTCTCCGCCCATGTCTTTATTACGGTAATCGGTAACTTCTAAAACATGCCAGCCAAAACGAGACTTAAACGGCTTGCTTACTTGGCCTTTTTTAGTTTTCTTCATTACTTTTTCAAAGGCGGCTACCATGTCGCCGTCGTTGACCCAGCCAAGGTCGCCACCGCTTACTTTACTGCCAGGGTCGTCGCTAAATTCTTTGGCAAGCTTAGCAAAATCTTCGCCTTTTTTAATGCGATCAAATACTTTATTAATAAGCGTTTTGCTTTGTTGGTCGTTACGGATTTCATTTTCGCTTATTAAAATATGACGGGCCGCAGTTTGCTTAACCAACTTAGTGGCGCCACCGCGTTTGTCATTGATTTTAATAATATGAAAACCACTGGCACTGCGAATAGGGTCACTTATGCCGCCTTTTTTAAGGGTAGGTACCACGTTGGCAAATAAAGAAGGTAGCTCAGCATCTTTGCGCCAGCCTAAGTCTCCTCCTTTAAGGGCGTTGCGGCCTTCAGATTGTGCAATAGCGGTTTGTGAAAAATCGCTGCCTGAACGTAATTTTTTAACGATTTTAAGAGCTTTTTTCTCTGCTTTTTTAATATCATCGCGCTTGGCTTGGCTGGGCAGTTGAATCAAAATATGGCCCAAGCGGTACTCTTCGCCCGTGGCACTTCTGCCGCGTTTACTGTTTAAAAATACATCGATGTCTTGTTCGCTAATTTGTATTTTGTTGCCCACACGGTAGCGTTGCACTTCTGACAATAAACGCTCACGACGAATTTGTTCACGGGCTTGGCTGTATTGGATGCCATCTTTTTGTAACGCTTTTTTAAAATTCTTTAAGCTCATGCCGTTTTGCTTGGCGATGTTTTCAATGGTTTTATTCAATTGTTGGTCACTGATACGAATGCCTGAACGTTCGGCCATTTGCATTTGAATGCTTTCATCAATTAATTTATCTAAGACCTGTTGGCGTAATACGGCATCAGGCGGCAAGCGCATTTTGGCGCTTTGTTTTTTTATCACACCCACACGATCCGTTAATTCACTGTGCATGATGACTTCGTCATCCACTACAGCAGCAATGCTGTCTACCGAGGTAAGTTTGGCATGTGTTAGGCCACTGGCGGCAAGTAAGCCTGCCAGCAGTACATTACGAATGTTCATGAGGTTTCCTCTGCTTATTAGCATATTCTTTTTATTTGTTTGTTTAATAGTCATGAAAATCTCTGTTTTCATAACCGAAAATTCGATCGCGTAAAATTTTGTCGCTGTCGGTGCCTAAAATGCCTAGGCCTTTTAAATGCAACTGGAATATGTACTGGTAATCTTTGGTATTGTCGGTACGAGTATGTTCTTCATAGGTGACTTGTACACGCCAGCAACAGTTTTGGTATTCAATGCCCAATAACCCTTCAATACTCTCGAAGTGCTCTTCGGTTGTTTCTTCAATTACTCGCTGAGCTTGGCTGTAGGGCCAGATATCCTGTTTCTTTTGCCCGTAAAATGCCCAGCGATCATTGATGGGCGCAAAGAAGGCGATGCCCACTTGTTTTTGATTCTTTTCCTCAACATGGCTGAAGTTTAAGTCAAACATCCAATTATTATCATTTTGAAAATTTAATTGCGCGCTGGCTTTTTCTATAGGTTCTTCGCCCGTCTCGCTGTGGGGATTATATTGTACGTCTGCTTTTGCGCGCCAGCCGGGTGAAAACAGCCATTGAAGTTCACCTGCAACGGGTGAGCTACTGAGTAAATCTGAATCCCCTTCAGGTGGGCTATCTTCGCCAGGGGTGAGTTGCACAGTGCGATCTTCTAGGTATCTAATCTGACCTAGGCTTGCGCGAAACACCTCTAAACCGGTGTCATTTAAGAATCGACTGGTTAAACCTAAACTGACTTGTTGGGTGTCGCCCACTCGGTCTAGTCCGGTAAAACGATTAGGGCTAAAGAGCTGACCGTAACTAAAGGATGTTTCAGTGGTGTCAAATATAGGCACCAGACTTTGGTCTACGAAGGGTATGTGGGCAAACATAATTCGGGGTTCTAGTGTTTGCATAAAACTATCACCAAACCATTGTAAGTCACGCTCAAAAAACAGTCCGCTGTCTAAGCTTGCAATATGTACGTTACGAGTTTCTTCATCTTGATATCCGGCGGTACTTAACGTGTCGTCAATATTCTGAAAGCTGTACTGTGTACGCATAAAGGTAATTTTAGGGCTGATGAAACCGTAACTCTCTTCCAATGGATAGCTTAAGGTAAGGTCTGTGTGGAAACGCTCGCCATCTATTTGTGCAACGCCAGATAAACCATCGTGATCACGAGTGAAGCGTGTGGCTTCTATGTTCATTTCATAATTAAACTGGTTTACTTCATAGCTATTGAGGCGAGCCAACTGAACTTGAGGTAAGCGGTAAAAAGGTTTTTTGTCTGCAGTAATGCTTTCATCTATGGTTTGTGATTGCTCCATGATGGTTAATAACTTCCACGTGCCATCGTTGTATTCAAGTTCGGCATTCTGTTTAAGGTGGCTAGTGCGATCAATTAATCCTAATGAGCTAAAGTCATCGGTGTAGTCGCTGTCACTGACTTCTTCGACATGTACACGGTCTTGCCAAAACTGGCCGATGTTGCCGGTGTGATACCACGCTTTTGACCAGCGTTCTTTAGGGCGAGGATCGTCGGTGTTGTCGTTTGCGCTATCGTTGCCAATAAAACCAACTTTAAATTCCCCTTCCCCTAAAACATTTAAATAGCGAAATTCATTTTCAGTTAATAAACCATGACCATCTAAATATCTTGGTGTGAAGGTATCGTCATAATTGGGGGCAATATTGATATAAAACGGCGCGGCAAAGTGTTCAAGGTTAATGCTTCCATTGTCGAGCGTAAGGTTTCCGTTATCGGTAAAGCCCTTTGTGCTTAAGCTAATTTGCGGGCTTAAAAAACCGGTTAAGCGATCTTGACCCAATGGGAAACGGAAATAGGGTAAATACAATACCGGCACGTCTTTAATGCGTAAGCGGGCATGGTAAGCCTCGCCATAACTTTTTGCTTGGTGCAAATTGATTTCACTGGCTTGTATATCCCAGTCGTTGTGGCCGGGTTCACAAAAGGTGTAGCTTGAGTTCACTAAAAACACGCTGTCGTCGGCGTTGATTTCTATGCTTTGCGCATCGCCACGCATGTGCAGCGGCGCAATCACATATTGAGCGCGTTCTAATTTGGCTAGGCCTGTTTGAGTATTGTAATCCAACTGATGTGTTGTCATGGTGATTTCGCCATTACGAAATACCACATTGTCTTTAAATTGTGCCGCGCCACTGGGTTGATCATAACGTGCGTGATCGGCGGTCACTTGCAGTCCAGATTGCTGAAGTTGCACATGGCCTTCAAAAGAGGCCCCTACTGTCTCTTCAAAGTCGGCACTATCGCTGCTTACATGTAAGGCGTTATCGTCAGTAATGGTGAGTGAGGGAGGCAGGTAATCGCCACTGCAAAAACTTGGCAGTTTTTCCTGATGGCTGAGAGGAAGTAAGTCGCGCGTTACCCAATCAAGCTGATCAAAATTTGTACTTGATCTGGCCTGAGCGGGTAAAACCACTATGGCAATAAAGAGAAGCCCCAAGCGTGGCATATAGTTGAAATTCCTAATCAAATCTTAAACTTATGGTATTGTGCGAATTAAGGGCGTCTTGTAACTGCATACTTTAGACTCGCAGAAACTAGCACAGACGCTTTAAACCAAAATTGTACGTTTTATCCGATCTAAGGGCCAGTGTTCATCATGGATGTACGCCAACAATTGTTACAAACATGGGTGCAAAAAACACTTGTGGATTTGAACCTGCCAAGCGCGCAAGGTTCCCTAAGTGTGGTATCGGGTGATGCCAGTTTTCGCCGTTACTTCCGCCAAGCGGTAAATGGCACGAGCTACATTGCCGTGGACGCCCCGCCAGAGAAGGAAGACAGCCATAGTTTTGTCGATGTGGCTCGTTCTTGGTTTGCACAAGGCGTGGCAGTGCCTGAGGTACTTAAAGCCGACTTTGAGCAAGGTTTCATGCTGTTATCCGACATGGGTGATCAGCTATTGCTGCCATTATTAAATATTGATTCTGCGGATAATTTATACACTCAGGCCATGACAAGCCTAATAGATATCGCCAAAACCTCGGCAAGCGTGGGTGAAAGAGCGCTTCCGCCCTACGACGAAGCCTTGCTTGAAAGAGAAATGTCACTGTTTACGGATTGGTTTTTAATTAAACACTTACAACTTGAGTTAACGGCGCAAGACAAACGGGTATTACAGCAAACCTTTGAATTACTGCGAGAGAGCGCTTTAGGGCAGGTACAAGTGCCGGTGCATCGAGATTATCACAGCCGTAATATCATGGTATTAAAAGACCAGTCTCTGGGCATTATTGATTTTCAAGATGCGGTATTGGGTCCAATTACCTACGACTTGGTCAGTCTATTGCGCGATTGCTATATTGCGTGGCCGGAATCAAGGGTGGAGGATTGGGTAAATGAGTACTTTGCCTTAGCAAAACAGGCAGGGTTAATTGGCCCCATTAGCGGCATGCAGTTTAAGCTTTGGTTTGATTGGATGGGGCTACAGCGTCATATTAAGGTGGCGGGTATCTTTTCACGCTTAAGCATTCGCGACGGCAAATCCGCCTACCTTGATGATATCCCGCAAACCTTAAACTACATATTACAAGTCAGTGCTGAGTATGATGCCCTGACTGAATTTCACCAGTGGCTAAATACCCGGATTTTACCGTTATTGGACTATGATTTACCCGCAGATACACGTCCATGAAGGCCATGATACTGGCGGCTGGCTTAGGCACACGTATGCGACCGCTTACCGACCATATGCCTAAACCCATGTTAAAGGTGGCGGGAATGCCGTTAATTGAGCATCAAGTACGGCGCTTAGTGGCGGCTGGTATCACGGATGTTGTGATAAACCATGCCTATTTGGGTGAACAAATAGAAGCCTATTTACAAGATGGCAGCGCCTTTAACTGCCGTATTCAATACAGTAGCGAGTCTCAACCACTTGAAACCGGCGGTGGCATATTGAAAGCCCTGCCGTTGCTGGCAGGCCCACGTAATGATGAACCCTTTTTGTTGGTAAATGGTGATGTGTGGTTAGATTTAGACTATTCAGCGCTTGTCCACAGGCCCATGAACGATCTGGCCCACCTAGTGATGGTAGGCAACCCTGAATTTAATCCACAGGGTGATTTTTATCTTGATGACGGCTATTTACACAAAGAAGGGCAGGGCAGTGCGTTTACGTTTAGTGGTGTGAGTGTATTGAGCCCTAAACTGTTTGCAGGTTGCAGCCCTGGCATTTTTAAATTGGCGCCGTTACTCATTGAAGCCATGAAAAGCAACAAGGTCAGTGGGCAAATATATGACGGGTTTTGGTTGGATGTGGGTACGCCTGCAAGATTACAAGAATTGATTGAGCATGTGGGCTGTGAAGCCCGTTAATAAATATTTGTTTAGGAGTTATCCATGAATTTTTCGGGCTATACCGGAAAAATATTAGGCGCAGCACTGGGACTATTTTCAGGTGGACCGTTTGGTTTATTTTTAGGTCTATTGGTGGGCAACGCCTTTGATCAAATGTACGCACGCCAAAAACCTCAAATACATGGTCGTGGCGCCAGCCAAAATATCTTTTTTAGGGTAACTTTTTTGGTGATGGGGCAATTGGCTAAAAGTGATGGTCGTGTCAGTGAAGAAGAGATAAAGCAGGCGCGTTTTATCATGGATCAAATGGGTTTAAATGAAAGCCAACGTAAAGAGGCCATTGGCTACTTTAGTGAAGGCAAAAGCCCACATTTTGATTTAAGCCATGAATTAAAGCAGTTTATGCGTGCAGTAGGGCATAGAGGCTCTTTAATACAGATGTTTTTAGAGATTCAATTAAGCATGGCGTATGCCGATGGCACGTTGAGTCTGCAAGAAAAACACTTGCTGGATAAGGTTTGCCGAGTGTTAGGTATTAGTGCCTTACAATTTGAATTTATTCACGCGCGGGTACGGGCCAGTACTGAGCAATTTCGAGGTCAATTTAATCAGTCCTTTACCAGCTCGGGGGATGAACTTAAAACGGCTTATGCGGTGTTGGGCGTAAAGTCGGATGTGGGTGATAAAGAATTGAAAAAAGCGTATAGACGGCTTATGAGCCAGCATCACCCCGACAAGTTAGTGGCCAAAGGGCTGCCAGAAGAGATGATGAAAATGGCCAAGGAAAAAACCCAAGATATACAAACCGCTTATGACAAGGTGAGTAAGGCCCGTAAAAAAGGCTGATGATAGACAGCTATCTTGATCTAAAAATTCGGGTAAATTTCGACATGGGTGTGGCTCTAATACTTGCATCCATGCAGGAACCGGTGAACAACCTTTATGGGCGCCAGGCTATTTAACGTGGGGCAATGATTCAGTTAATTCATTCACCCCGCTTTCAATTAATTTACGACACCTCACCGCTAAATCCACCACGTCATCCTGTGTTAACCCTTTTGTACTAATAGGCTCTAGGCATTTTATCTTAACCGTTCCGCAACGCAGTTTATTGTAATTCATCGTATGAGTACGCTGTGAGATACACACTGGCTGGATAGGGGTTTGTGCCTCGATGGCCAAGCGAAAAGCCCCTAATTTAAATGGCAGAGGTGTGCCATTGTTACGGGTGCCTTCGGGGAAAATTAATAATGAAAGATTACTGTCACACATTTTTTTGGCGGCCAAGCTAAGAGCGTGCTGCGCTTTTTCTTTGTTGGCCCGCTTAACCATAATGTTGCCAGCCAGATAAAATAACCAGCCAATGAAGGGGATATAAATTAACTCCCATTTGCCCATGGCCACTGTGCCGTTGCGCATAAGCGCTTCGCAGAAAAACATATCCTGAGTGTCTTGGTGGTTGCTAACAATAACCGTGGGTTGAGTGGTGCACAGGCGTTGCTCGTGTTCAATTTCAAGTTTTGTCCCCCAGTAGAAGTACATCACCTTAGAAACAATGCCGCAAACAAAGCCCATATTATTGCGGTGCAAAGGGCGCACAAGTGTCACCGGGAGCATAAGTCCGGCTAATATCGCCAATAAGATAAATGCAAAAACAACACGGATTGGGTACATCTTTATCACCAGAGTGTTTGAGTCTACGGTTGAGGGCACCTTAAGTGTAGGTGGTTAAAAGCACCGGCGCAGAGTAATGAAATTAGATTTTAAAATCAAAGATCAAAGCCTAAAGTGTGGTATTTGAGAAAATTTCACCCTCAGCAGGCGCATTAGAGCCAATTAGATGGGCCTAATGGGGAACACCGACATAAGATTAGGCTACAATGCAGCCCATTCATTATCCGTTCATGCAGGTACAGCTAACACTGTTTACTTGTGATGGCATTCACCACAACCCATTAGAGAAACATCATGAGTCAAATTCTTAAAAAAACTCCGATGATTGCGCCTTCAATATTATCAGCCAACTTCGCTTGTCTTGGGCAAGAGGTTGATAATGTACTGGCCGCAGGTGCCGATATTGTGCATTTTGATGTGATGGATAACCATTATGTGCCCAATTTAACCGTGGGCCCTTTGGTCTGTAAGGCGTTGCGAGATCATGGTGTAACGGCCCCCATTGATGTGCATTTAATGGTGAGCCCTGTGGATCGTATGATCACCGACTTTATCGAAGCAGGTGCCACGTACATCACCTTTCACCCTGATGCTAGCGACCACATAGATCGTTCATTACAGCTTATTAAAGATGGTGGCTGTAAGGCTGGCCTAGTATTTAATCCCGCCACACCCTTGCATTACTTAGACTATGTAATGGACAAGCTAGACATGATTTTACTGATGTCAGTTAACCCTGGTTTCGGTGGCCAAAGCTTTATTCCTTCTACGTTGCAAAAGCTTAAGCAGGTACGTAAACGCATTGACGATAGCGGTTTAGATATTCGCCTAGAAGTAGATGGTGGCGTTAAAGTGGATAATATCGCTGAGATTGCCGCCGCGGGTGCCGACACGTTTGTAGCGGGTTCAGCCATTTTTAATAGTGACAACTATCAGCAAACCATTGAAAAAATGCATGCACAGATAGCGAAAGGCCGAGCTTAAATGCTCAGCGCCGCCCTCCCTAAGGCTTTTGTCTTTGATTTGGACGGCACGCTAGTTGATAGTGTGCCGGACTTAACGTGGGCGTTAAATGCGGCGCTTAAAGAGATGCAACTGGCTCAAATGGCGCAGGCTCAGGTACGGTCTTGGGTGGGCAATGGCAGTGTAAAGCTGGTCCAACGTGCGGTGCTTCATTTACTGGGTGAGGGAGTGGCTGATTCAGTCAATATGGATCTACATGATGGCTTTTTAAAGCATTATAAAACTGCCGTTTGTCAGCATAGTTGCTTGTATCCTGGGGTGATGGCGTTACTTACGCAACTTCAGCAACGAAATTACCCCATGGTGCTGGTCACCAACAAACCCTTTGCTTTTGTGCCCCCTTTATTAAAAGCGTTAGGCATTGAACACTTTTTCAGTCTAATGCTGGGCGGGGACAGTCTAGAAGAGAAAAAGCCCAGTCCACAACCCTTATTACATGCTGCCAAGCATTTATCTCAGAGCCCGCAAGATTGTCTTATGGTGGGTGATAGTCTGTCTGATTTTAAATCGGCCCGCGCGGCCAATATGCCCATACTGCTGTTAGAGCAGGGTTACAATCAAGGGGTGAATTTACCCGATCTGAAGCCCGATTATCTGCTGGCGGATATCAATCAACTGCTTGGCCTAATTAAACCTATCTAAAACCCATACTATTTTGTTAGTCGGAACTCATTGTTCCATAAATGGCACTATTGTAGAGCTAATAACCTATATTGACACAGGCCCTGTATATATAGGGCTTGCAGCTCAGTTGGACCAAGTTAGCCAAAACTGAATTTGATTGTTCCAATTTTCAATGTATTCACGCGAGAACTTATCACATTAAATGCGCTCCATTAACTGTACGACACTTTTAGGTTTTTAAAGGTGATCAGTTCAGAGCGCATTAAGTGAGATAGGATCCAATGAAATTATACAAAATAGCCGTTGTATTGCTATTAACCTTAAGCCAAGCCCAGTGGGCAAATGCTGTATTTATGGACCTACAATCGGGTTCGTTGATGGGCATGGTGCATGCGTCTGTTGGCGGCACCTTTAGCGATAACCATCACATTTCAACAGGTGTGGGTTATGTGCCCAAGCTTGATAACCATGAAGAGATGAGCATGGTGAGCTTGCGCTACCGTTATCAAAACCCGTATCAATTTAGCTTCAAAATTAATGAGGGTAGTTATTCATTTAGTCCGGTGAGCTTTGGGGCGGCCGTTTTAGTGGGCAGTCATAAAGAATTGTTTGTGGAATTACCTGACCAATACCCTGATGGTTATTACAACCCCACTGCCATTCGCTTAGTGTTTAATTATCAAAGCACGCTGCAGATCAGCAAACAAACCCAAGTATATTTTGACCTTTCAGTATTGGACGTGGGCCTCATTAGCTATGTGCGTGAGCCCGAGTTTTTTATGGATAACTACGATTACTTAGGGTTAGAGGGTGTCACTAACTGGGGGTTTGGCTTACGTCATGCCTTCTGATCACTAACAAGACTAAAGAGAATCAAAATGAAAAATATTATCTTTTTATTTTTAGCAGCCTTGTTGGCTGGCTGTGAATATGAATTAAGCCCATGGCAAACAGATGCCCATTGTCCGGGTGTATCGGTAGAAGAAAACCTGGCTAAATTGGCGGCATTTGAGCAGTCGGTAGGTAAGGTGGATTTTTATCAGGTGGCGATTATTGGTGACCCTCAGCAATATCCTGGCAGCTTTGAAAATACGATAAAACATGTAAACACCTTAGATGATGTGCATTTTATATTATTGGTGGGAGATCTTGCCGAAACCGGTATTAAGGCTGAGTTTGAATGGATGTGTAAAGCCATGAGTAAATCTAATAAACCCATTCTTTCTGTGATCGGTAATCACGACAGTTTATCGTTTGGTAAGGATATTTGGTTAGATGTATTTGGGCCCTATGATTATGCCTTTACCTATCAAGATAGCCGCTTTGTGGCTTACAACGATAATCAATATGAATTTAAAAATGTACCTGATCGTGACTGGCTAGCCAAGCAAGCCGAGCCCATAGATGGTCAAGAGTGGGATCATATTATTGGCGTGAGTCACATTCCCCCTTGGGACGCTGACGATGGATTTGACCAACATTTAAAAGACAGTGGGTATGAGTTAACTATACATGGTCACGAGTCGAGCTTTGATCATTGGCAGTGGCAAAATGTGTTGTTACCGCATTATATTACCACGCAAAATCGTGATCCTGGTTTTGGTATTTTAAATGTGTATCCAGGTGTGTTGGAGTTGGATGATTGTAGTCGAGAGTGCACCAAATCCACGCCCAGAATAGTTGTGCCATCTCAACCGGATGTAGTAGAGCTATAATCGGATCATAAAGACAGAGAGCGTAAACTTAACCCGTAGTCGACAAAACATTGCCTGCTACAGGTTAAGGCCTAATGGCTAAGGTTCTTTTTGTAAGGTAAATACACCTGCTGTATGTTTATTATTTTCGTCTGCCGTACTTAAATTATATCCACCGGCAAATACTGTCCCAGGTTTCACAAAAATCCCCCCCACACTGCCAATTACTTTTTCTGATATAAGATTACCCGCGCCATCTGTAATGGTGCCACCCGTAATGCTACTTTGAAATTCCGGATTAGCACTACCATCCGGCTTAGTAGACAATTGGCCGTTAAAGTTTACTTGCCAATTTGAGAGGATTTGCGCATCGGGTTTAATAATGTCAGATCCTGCTGTTTCAACTCGCAATAGGCCATTGCTAATAGCACCGTTGTCAAAATTTATATCAAACTGCCCATTCACATTTTTCACACCACCATCATCGGCAAAACCAATGCATTGGCCATAGTCGGTACAATCTGTCAGGCCGCTGCTTCCAAAACGTGCGGTGCCGGTAAGGGTGTTAATGTCAGCCCGTTCGGCGGCAATCCAGAAAGCTAACGTGGTGAATTCATCGTGACTCATGAAGTCTAAAAATCCCAACTCATCTTCGGTAAATTCATTGATGGTAATGGGCTCACCAGCAGTGCTGCCGGGAATCGCGGGTTCGGCCAACCAGGCCCCCCAGCGAATATTAATACCGGCTTTAACATCATCTTTTTGAATATCACAAATAATACCGGCGTCGCCGCATATGGCCAAAGCCGCTAAGGAGCTGACGGTTTGAGCCGCATTGGCGTCTTTGTAAATGATTTGCGTACGATCAAAGCTTTGCCCATCTATTTGCTCTTGCTCGGTGGAGGTAAAAATGGGGGAGTTGGTCGTGGTATCCCATGAACCGGTACTAACAATTAATTGAGTTTCAACCTGTGCACGCCAGTCGTCTTCAGTATTATTTGACCCTAGTTGTGTTAATAACGCTTGCCCAGAGGCTGAGTTTTCATCCTGAAAATGCAATGCCATTTCTGTGATGAATTCATCGCCACCTGAGTTGGGTTTAAATTCAAAACGGTTTTCGCCAGTGCCCCCATCGGTGAGTAAACTAAACTGCACATGTATGGGAGTACCAGGGCTCAATTGCACGCCATCAACATAAACATCGGCTAACGGTATAGCGGCACTAATGGCAAGCTCAAGGTCCGCTACTGAGGTAATGTTGTCGTTAATGACTAGGTTAAGTTCATACTGGGTAGTGTTATTAGTGGTGGTATCAAGCAATTCATACTGTAGCGTCACGGCGGTATTGTTACCGGCTGCACTGTAATCATAGGCGATGAAGGCCGAGGGATCTATGGCCACACTTGAGGTTAATTGCGGCTCCAAACTGCTAAAAGTAGGGCGTTTATCCGCACTAATACTGTAGTCCAGTGGCACCACTAACATGGCAAGTTTTTCAGATGCAATTAAATCATGTTCGTCATTAGTGATGACAGTAGGGTATTGATTGGTGGTGGTGGTTAAATCTGCATAGGCACTGTCAAACTCAAATAAACCGAGTGGATTGGGTTCAACTATCGGGTCGGGATCAATAATAGGATCAGGATCAGGTGTCGGGTCAACTATTACCACGTCCAGAGTCCCATCGCTGACCGCTTCTTCTATGGCGCCTTCTGTTGCTAAGTCTACATCGGCCAATAAAGCTTCTTTTAATTGATCAAGAGTACCAAGCTTTTCTAAGTTCTCTTTCACCACAGCTTCTAAATCCGTTAGGCTTTCTCCTTCTGCCAAAAGTCCTTCACTCACCAATTCATCGACCACTTTCTCTTCAAATTCAACGGCACTTACTTGCAAGGCTTCGGTCAGCTTTTGATCCATAGCCGTGGCGACATCGGTGTTGGCATCTGCAGTGCCTTCATCAAGGCCCACTAAAGCAGACTGCTCTTCAGTGACGGGGGCGTCGTCGCTATCGGCATCAGTGGCTTCTTCAGCCTCGGGGTCGGCGGCTTCTTCCCCCGAGTCATCGCTATCGGTGGCGGCAACCTCTTCACTTTCTTCTTCTTGGCTTTCTTCGGTGGCGGCATTAACACTTAACGATTCAGGCGCAGCCAGTAAACCTTGAGGCGGTTTGTCGGCGGAAACTCGTGTAAAATTATAGTCAGCGCCTAAACCCAGCTCCATTGTGCCCGCTTCATTGGCGACACTGATACCACCACTGTAAACGGCCATTACAAAGGTACCACCAGACTCTTGTTGTACTTCGTAGTTAGTACCGCGAATACCAATTGAGGCGGCAGGCGTATCCACTTTATAAGCGCTTTTATCGCCCTTACCAATGGAGCCGGTGATGGTTCTAAAGCCCCCTTTTACCAGCTTCATAAAGACCTGCTCTTTGCCATCGGTCCCCTCTTTTCTCATTAGGTAGTTGGCAATGTCCATTTCGGTGCTGGCTTTAATGGTCATGAGGGCTTTATCTATGAAGCGCAATTGCAGTGATCCTTTTGGACCTGTTTTGATGATGTCGCCGCTAAATATTTTGGCGCGGCGTTTAAGTGCACGCACTTCCCCCTCGGGTGTTGTGGCTGTGGCAATGCCTTTACTTAAAATAACTTGGGCTGCCATAGAGGCGGCGTTAACAGGTAAACAGATGAGCATGAGCATCAAACTGCAAACCAGACTGAGTGATTTTAGGTGTACCATATCTCCCCCCGGAAACTTGATCCCTTATTGGGTGTGAATGTTAGTTGTGCATTAAATGTGAATGTTGAACGTAAATATTTAATTCACGCTATTTTAAAAACTGTACGTTAGGCCAAATTCAACTTTGCCTCGTTTGTAGGTATTGGCCACAATCGTGCTGTCGGTGTAACTAAAACTGTAATCGTTGCGCACAGTAAAACTAGAGCTAAAGGCAAAACGCCAGCCCACACCGAGTGTTGTAGCGGTGTCTTTGCGTATTTCTGAATTGGCGGGGTTAAGGGCATCGTATTCACTGCTAATTAAGTTAAATAACCAGTAGCGACTGCCTCGTTGTCCCCATAGGTAAGTGCTTTGATAGGTAAAACCTTGGTAACTTTTAGCGTTGTATTCATTAACACTTTTACTGGCACTGTCACCGCCAAAAATTAACGCAAACATCCAACTGCGTTTTTTAGGCGCAGACGTATACGATAAATTATAGGTTTGCTGAGTTAGGTCGCCATCCTTGTTATTGGGGTAGCTAGACTGGCCTATATTCATTGTTAAGCCGTAACTGGCGCCGCGGCGCAATACATATTGGCTTTGTAGAATCACTGAGGCGTTATTTAAGAATTCCTCACTGTTTAATTGTACGTATTGGTAGCGGCCAGCGGCACGCCAGCGAATGCGACCGGTAAAAAATCCAAACCCCACTTCGGCCATAGCAGTATCTAGGTTGTAAAGGTCGGTCTCACTGTTGCTGCGATTAGAATAGATAAGTCTTATATCATAAGAGCTGGTTTTAGTGAGTGGGCTTAAGTATCCAAAGTTTAATAATGTACTCCAGTAACTACTGGACGTTTCTCTAGCATCATCATCTAATGGCACGTTTTGAAAAAGTACATCTTCCACTATTAAATCAAGGGCTAATTCATCGGTGGCGCTGTTAATGTTAGAGTCAAAACCTCCGGCCATGTCCATGGCAAACATAAATCTTGGTTGTACCGCATGCTGTAAATCTTCAATTTTCTCTAAGAATAAGGCCACGTTTTTTTGTACGGCCAAAGGAGGATTTTGCTTAAGGACTTTTTCAAATTCAATTTTTGCACGTATTAAATTGTGCAAATAAAAATGTGTACGGGCAAGCTCGGCTCTATATCGTGATTGATCTGGGGCGCCTATTACTAAGCGTTCAAAAGCGAACAGAGCCTCGTCATAATGTCGGGTTTCCACAGCAGACAAACCATATTGAAAGTCAAAAATGGCGTCTCCTTCATACAAATAGGCTAAACGTTCAGCCAAGTCAAAGGCCTGAGGGTATTGTTGGCGCTTTACTAGGATCGTTAGGGCTTCTAGGCGAGCTTTGTTTTTTTTCTGCTCACTAAGGGTGGTATCAATATTTGTGTCGCCGGTATCCGTTACGGACTCAAGGCTGTGTACAATTTGTGTCGTCATTATAATCAGTGGTGCTAAAAGCAGTAGCGCTAATTTCTTCATGATATTAGTAGCCGTGAAATATGCGAATTGATCGTCCATTATGAGTTTAGTCTAGCAGTGAATACTCAGGCTGCCGTTAAAAACGCTTGCTATAGGGAAAGCTAAGCTAAGCTATATGAAACCACATAGTATTTGTTATAACGGACGGTCAATTGATATGAAGCGCATCACCCACCTTGGGCGCGGTAAGATATTGATTATTTTAAATAAAGTGCCTTTTTTTAAGGAATTCACCCCCCATGAGCGTGAAAAAGTAATCGATACCGAGGCGACGTTTTATGTGGCCAATGCAAATGAATACATTATTGAGCAAAATACACTGGATACGGCTTTTTATATTCTGTTAAACGGTACCGCCCGAGTCACTCTAGATGGTGTTGAAAAGCCCCTAGCCGACATGGGGCCTGGAGATTTTTTTGGCGAAATTGCCTTCATTCAAAATGCCTCACGTACAAGTAACGTAATTGCCAATGATGTGTGCATATTGTTGAAGGTGGATCGGCGTTTACTGGGGGCTTTACAGGCAGAAATACGAGAAAAATTTAAAGATCAAATAATATTGAAGTTGGCGGGTATGATTGCCACCAAAAACAATCAAAAGACCGAGCGCAGCAGTACCGAAAATACCAGTAAAAAATAATACAAATACTGGCAACCTTGATCTGAGTCAGGTTTGGGGCGCGTGATAATTTTGGCCAAGCCTAGCTTGATGTATGTCAATTTCCCCTAATCAATCATTGCTATGATTTACCCACAGTTTAATCACTCTAAGTGAGGGTATATCTTATGTATGTAGACGAATATGTTATAGCTGGACTTATTATAATTGCTTTGACCATAGGTTTTTTTGGTGGAGTGTATCGATTTATTAAAATGGATATCGCCAAACACGCAAGCAATAGAGAAACGTAATTTAACGACAAGTCAAAAATCAAGAATTTATAAAGTGGTGTTATCCACTTTATTGCCCGAGTTACGCAAGTAACACCCTCTGATATTACAGCAGGATGCTGAATTGACCGATACAGGATTTTAATCGGCAAACCCAACTTTTTAGTTGGGTTTTTTTATGGCCAAGGATGGCCGGTATAGCGCGGGCGCAGGAGCGGTGCCTAATTTATTGTCTAATCAAATTATGAAAATAACACCGAGTCGGTATAGTTTGGGGATTGCCAATAACCTACTTTACTTTTCAGATACGCATATATACTTCCCTGTAGCCCCCACTGACTTCCGTGTCAGTGAAGCCCTGAAAAATAAAGTAAGCCATCGGCTGGTAAACGTTTGTGTTGCGGCCAAAATAAAAGCGTTATTCAGGAAAGTAGTATTAACTTGTGATTATAATAACGATAGCGTTAATTATGAAGCGAGACCTAAAACTCCCGAGCAAACAAATAGCCCTTATTTCTCACGGTTTTAATATGTTTATGACTCTCCCCATCCACTGCCAGTTTGCTACGTAACTGTGACACCAATATATCAATAAATCGATTTTCACCATCGTATTCAATGCCTTTAAGCTGCTTAAAAATCTCGTCACGAGATAATATAACGCCTTGTTGCTCCATGAGCAGATTTAATAATTCATACTCCTGCAGGGCCAAATGCATTGGCTGGCTATTAACGGTTAACTTACGATTACTTGGATCCAATAAAATATTGCCCACCCGCAATACGCGACTAGGCGCTGCCTGAATGGTACGTTGCTGACGACGCAGAAGGGCGCGCAGGTGGGCCAATAATATTCTGGGTTCTATGGGTTTATTCAGGTATTCATCAGCGCCAATTTCCAATCCCAGAACATGATCCATGGTTTCATTAGAGGCGGTTAACATCACAATTAAATTGTGAAACTGGCTGCGCACCTGTTTGCAAATACTTATGCCGTCCATACCGGGTAACATTAAATCCAGCAGAACAATGTCCGGTTGCTCATTAATGATGCGTTCCATGGCCTTAGCCCCATCATTCTCAATATCTACCTTGAACTCCATGGTCTGTAGATAGTCTTGAATGAGTTCGGCCAACTCTTCATCATCTTCCACAAGTAATAGTGAATATTCTTGCATGAGTTTTTCTCCCGCTAAAACTTAAAACGAACACTCAACCCACTCTTTAAGCGATCAAACTCATACAGAGCCTGATTGGAGGACTGCTGTGCATAATTTATGTGAAAAGACACATTCCAATTTTTATAAACCGAGTAACCTATGCTGCTACGAATATCGGTACGTCGGTTTTCTCGAGCGTGACCCTCACTAGCTTGAGTCTGTGTATCTGCTTGCTGGTACAGGAAGTATCCGTACTGGGCGTTTAACGAGTAACGTAATTTGTGTTGGTTAAACTGGGCGCCAAATTTTACGCCTATGGCATCATAAGCTCGGCTTTGGTCGCTACGGGTAGATTGATGTCGATACCAGGCGGCGGGTTTTAGCTTTACATTTTGGCTTATATTAAGGGTAAATTGGTAGTCCAGAGCCTGGCTTAAGCCATCACGTGGACGGTACAGGGTATTTTCATATTGGCGGTTTTTTATTTGCCATCTAATGCGGGCACGTCCGTTCATGTTGGCAAAACTTTGTGGCCAACTAACCGACGGAGAGGTTTGCTGATATCTCACATAATCATTTCCGCCCAACTCCAGCCATTTTTTACTGATGGGTAAACGCCAAATTAACCCGCTGGGGTCCTTGCTCATTATCTTTAACTGAAATCTATGAGACTTTCTATCGTAGGCCTCGGCCTGGGTCGTGGAAAACAGCTTTTGGGAATAATCATAAGCCGGTGTAATCATCACTCGTCGGGACATAACGTTAGCACGCCACTTATAAGCCAGTTCTATTTTTTGGAATTGATAGGCACCTTTTAGTAAGGTATCACCCCCTGCCAACAACTCTTGGTTTTCGGCTCTAATATTAGAATCTTGACCCACTTGATAGAGGGCCTTTCCCGTCAGCCCCAGAGGTTTCAGGCTGAGCGGACTGTTCTTTTGGGTTAATAGATCTTTCGAGTTACAACGTCTAAGGCCACGTTCGGCTTTTACGTGAGTTTTATCAAACGCCAACAAATATTCATAGCTGCTTATGGCCTTGTGACACTGTCCCTGTTTGGACCAAGCTTGGGCTTGTCTGAGTTGCTTTTGCAGTGATACTGAAAATTTAAGTCTAAAGCGAACGATATTTCTTTTCACATCATTTGAAATATCTTTATTGGCCAGCAAACTTTCAAATAGATCATTGGCGTACGACTCTTTGCCTAGCATGTCAGCTAATAAGGCCAATTGCAGTTTTACAGCACTATTAATATGCTGATGTTCTTGAAGCAAGGTGTAGGCCTTGTGCAGCTCACCCTTGGCTTTATACAATTTGGCTTGCTGGAGCAATTTTTTGGGGTGAACGTCTAAGGCTTGAGTGGCGGGTATAACCATCACAAAATACAATAGGATCAGAAGAAGGAACTTGGAGAGATTCATTAATCGTCGTCTCCAGAATCTTCGGGCTCGCCACCTACCTCTGAGTCGCTTTCCTCCACGTCATCATCATCTTCTTCTTCATCGTCACTGGATCGATCATCATCTAACTCATATTCTTCGTCTTCGTCTTCGTCTTCGTC
>JAPYOO010000298.1 GCA_029938135.1 Bermanella sp.
GCAATAAAGAATTAAGCCAGCTTAGTGCTGTATTGCTTAAGGCTCACAGCGAAGTCTTGCAGCGCACGAATGCCACTTTCTTCTGCTTCTTTACACCAGTTTTGCATGGCGCTTAGAAGCTCATCATGGCTTGAGCTGCGTTTTTTCCACACTAACATTAACTGCTGTTTCATGTGGTAAACCTTTTCCATGATCTCGTCTTTAGAGACTAGCTCACCCAACTGATCACGGTACTTGTCGCTTAATAGGCTATCTTCTTTAGCAAGAAGACGTTTAGCACGTTTAAACAATGCTAGAGTCGACTCATCCGCGTTTTGTTTTTGCTCTGCCACAACCGGCTTAATAACACTTTTATAAAACTTAGCCATAATTTGAAAACGGTTATTAGCAGCGGCCAAGGCGGAATCAAAGTCTAATTCTAGTTTGTTATCATCAACGTGAACCACTGGGCCACGACGAACGTTTTTAACCAAACCTAACAATTCAAATGTGCGAATGTACATATAGCCAATATCAAATTCCCATTTTTTAACCGACAACTTAGCCGAGTTAGGGTAAGTGTGGTGATTGTTATGCAGCTCTTCACCACCAATCCAGATGCCCCATGGAACAATATTACGAGCCGCATCGCTGCATTCAAAGTTACGGTAACCCAGCGCATGGCCAATACCGTTAATCACGCCTGCAGCATGAAACGGCATCCACGCCATTTGTATGGCCCAAACAGTGATGCCAATAGGGCCTAGCAATACAATGTTAACGGCCAGCATCAAGAAAATACCCAGCATCTTGTATTTTTGGTACAGATTTTTCTCAATCCAGTCTTCAGGGCAACCCTTGCTATAACGTTTGATGGTTTCTTCGTTAGCAATTTCGTCGGCGTAAAGTTCAGCGCCTTGAAATAAAACGGTTTTTAACCCTTTTATAACAGGAGAGTGCGGGTCTTCTTCAGTTTCACATTTAGCGTGGTGCTTTCTGTGCACACTCACCCACTCTTTGGTAATGGTTGAAATAGTAAACCAGCCTATAAAGCGAAAAACGTGTGCCAATACAGGATTCATATCCATCGCACGGTGAGCCATGCAACGATGCAAATACACAGTAACCGTCACAATAGAAAGGTGCGTTAACACCAATGTGTAAGCCAGGGTTTGCCACCCTGTTAGTTGCCATAAACCTTGTTCAAACATATTTTTTACCTCTACCACATATTTAGTTTTATTCGGCTTCGATGCCCACGATTAACCACGTGCCGTCTTCATCTTGATGTAAATGCCACACATCAAAAATGCCGCTTTCTTGATTGGTTTGATTATCCTTAATTAAACCTTTAAACAATACGCTGACGCTGTGGCCATTATCGATACGTTGTGAACGCACCAACTGAGATTCAAGGTCAATAATATCATGACTCAAGATCCCTTCTTCTGCTTTACGTTCTTGGGTAAGTTGCTCTAACAAACTTGGGTGCAGGTACTCTTCAATCACACTAAAGTCGCCGCTGTCCCACGCGTCATTCACTAACTTAAAATGCTGTAACGCGCCGTCTTCAAAGCCTTTAACATCAAAATCATTGGGTAGTTCATACGGCACACTGTCGGTATCTGCGCCACTTTCAGCAGATGCCATAGGTTGATCGTTATGGGGCATTTTAGTATGGGGCTGGCCGTAACCTGCAAGTTGCGGGCGCTGCTTTTTTCGGGTGCCGGCAAACAACTTAAACAATACAAACGCCAATACACCAAAGATGAGCATATCCATCATTTGTAGGCCTTCAAAGGCGCCACTGCCCATTAAATAGGCTAATGCGCCACCGGCTAACAAACCGCCCATTAGGCCGCCCATCATGCCTGAGCGAGGACGCTGTGCGGCTGAACTCTTATTAAGACCTTGTTTTTGGCCTGATTGCTTTTGGCCAAAGAAGGGGCTGGATTTTTTAGAGGGGCTGGTTTTAAACACTTTGCCAAAACCACCACTGCCAAAGCGCTTAGCTTCAGCATGATCCGCGAACGAAATAGTTAAAAATACAGCTAAACACAGACTAAATAAGGTTTTCATAATTTGGCTCAAAATAACGATACTGCATGGTATCTTGGACCAGCATTAAGTCAACCAAATATAATCAATAGGTGAACAAGTGTTTACCCAAAATACTCATCGAAACTTCAGCTAAATGCGGGATTCATGGGGTTTTTAGCCTAAAACAGGTAAGCACTGGCTAGGCCGAATACCACACTGTTATCACTTTTAACCAATGGACTATCTGCGTACACCGCCCCCTTGATATTTACATAGCGCGCAAAGCCCGCGACCAGCCAGTCTGACCATAAAACGGCGGTGCTGTATCCCAGCTGCCAACCACCGTAACCGCCGGTTCCTTTGTACTGCGATCGTGTGGCCGTCACAAACTGTGAATCTACCCCATAAATGTAGTTATGGTAGCTGTCGCTGGCCGAGCGTAAACCCCAGGACATCTGTGGGCGTACTTCATATTGGTTAATCATATAGCCACGACGCCACACTATTCTGGGGTTAAAGCTCACACCGCGGTCGGTGGCCTGAGTAAAATCTGTGCTGATGGCCCCACGAAGGGGCAACTCTAAAAACAGGGCATTGTCGTCTTTGCGTGTGCCTAAAAAGTAATAATGCAGCGCTGGGCCCAGTTCAATAATAAAATCTAGATCATCCATGCCCGCGCGCGCCTGACTTTTATCACTGTCAATTTTAATGGAACCGCCAATACTCAACTCTAAACTCCAGTTGCCACTGCGCCATAGCTTGGTTTGAATAAGATTACGGTCAATATTGAGGGTTTCGCTGCGATAGCGTAAATAAGGGAAGGGTAAATAGTATTGCTCGGATTCCTCACTGCCAATGTAATGAGGCACATTAATGGCCGACATGCCCAAACCCACTTCTAAACCCGCGTGGGCGTGAGTTGCGCTAAAAAGTGCAAGAAAAAGACAAATGCGTAACAACATGCAAAATCCTATAAATGGCTACACGTTTGTGTGCACTAAAAAAATAGGAGCAAATTAAAACACAATTTTAACGGCTTTGCTTAGCGGTACCCGTGTACCGCCAAACAAGGAGCCGAATCCATTAATAGGCCCACTCTATCTAGTGGGCTTTTTCTTTTTGCTGGGATTTGTAGGCAAGCCAGTATGCTGGGTCTTGGCATGGAAGGACTTTTTGTTGCGCCCCTTATTATCGGGCACGAATTTTTTATTGCTGCGACGGGCATCTTTTTCACGGCCGGTTTCTGCCGGTACTAAGTGTACCGCGCCACGACCAATTAAATGGGTTTTGCCCATTTTTTTAAGGGCTACCCGTAATAACGGCCAGCTTTCTGGATCATGGTAGCGTAAAAAGGCTTTGTGCAAAGCACGTTGCTCTTTGTTTTTAGCCGCAAATACCGGTTCGGTATTTTTCGCTTTTATCGGTTTTAGCGGGTTACGTTCGGTGGCGTACATTGTGCTGGCGGTGGCCATGGGAGACGGATAAAAATTCTGAACCTGGTCAATCTTAAAGTTATTTTCTTTAAGCCATAACGCCAAATTAAGCATGTCTTTATCGGTACTGCCGGGGTGCGCACTGATAAAATACGGAATTAAATATTGTTTTTTACCGGCCGCTTTTGAGTACTTCTCAAACACGACTTTAAATTTATCGTAGGTGTCCATGCCGGGCTTCATCATCTTACTTAATGGCCCCTCTTCCGAGTGTTCGGGGGCAATTTTTAAATAGCCGCCCACATGATGTGTAACCAATTCTTTAACGTATTCGGGATCTTCTAATGCTAGGTCGTAACGCAAACCTGATGCTATTGCGATGCGTTTAACACCCGTAATATCACGGGCTTTGCGATATAACGCAGTGGTGTGACGGTGATCTGTTTGCATGCTGCTACAAAT
>JAPYOO010000055.1 GCA_029938135.1 Bermanella sp.
CCTCTAACGTATTACAGCAAACCCCTCCCCAGCCGCTAAGCTTAAACCTAATATAATTCATTCATGATGTGAAAGTTCAGCAATTTGATCCGTAAACTCTTTCAGTGTGTACTTAAGCTCTCTTTACTTTTGATGTTAATCACTCAAAGTACACTATCAAATGCGACTGACTTTAGTACTATTCAGGACTTCTCCATGAGTAATAATGCCCTCTCGGTGTAGTTTAGCGGCGGTACCTCCTTCACCATCGGCAATGGCCTTTTATATCACTCAGGCACGGTGACATCTAGCGAGCCCGCAATGGCGGTAAGTTTTTACATTCGCACCAGTAACGCCAACAGCACAGTACTGTGCAGTAATAGATGACATCACAAGTGATATAGACAGCACTGACGGATTACTTGAAAGCAAAACCCTTAACGATGGGGACCCGCTTATGACATCTATTGTGGTTAGCGCATTTGGCACGGATATGTTGGCAGTGGATGATTTAAGCTTTAGTACCGCCATCTCCGATGATGACGAAGAAAGTGATGACTCAAGCACTAAAACTAGGTCAAGTGGTGGTGCACTTTATTGGTTAGTGTTGTTAGGTTTCGCATTAGTAAGGCGACACAGATAAAAGCATTTAACGTCATAAATAATGAAAAGTCAGCACCCTTAATTAATAAGGGGCTGGTTCAAACTGTATGAATACGTTTCTATAAACCCATCTTTTTTGCGATGATTTCATTCATAATTTCACGGGTACCACCGCCAATCGATAAAATGCGGTTATCTCGATACAAACGCTCAACCAAATTTTCACGCATTAAGCCGTGACCACCAAAAATCTGTACCGCTTCATAAGTGATAAAATCGCTGCAATCGGTAGAGAAGTTTTTAGCCATGGATACTTGTTTAGTTTGATCTATGCCAGCATTCATATTAGCCGCCACGTTGTACATCATGGTTTTGCTCACCTCAAGTTTAGTGGCCATCTCTACTAGCTTGTGTTTAATCACTTGGTATTTGCCAATAGAGCGGCCAAAGGCTTCACGCTCTTTACAATATTTTAACGCTTCATTAAGGGCCAGTTCAGATGTCATGTTTGCCATGGACGTCAGCATTAAACGTTCATTTTGAAAATTGGCCATAATGGCAAAGAAACCCGTGTTTTCTACGCCTATTAAATTTTCCACCGGCACTAAGCAATCATCAAAAAATAGCTCGGCGGTGTCTGATGCCCACCAGCACATTTTTTTAAGGCTTTTACCCGTAGTAAAACCCGGTGTGCCTTTTTCAATCATTAATAAACTGATACCACCATAGCCTTCCCCACCCGTACGTACCGCCACGGTATAGTAATCGGCCCGAATCCCAGAGGTAATAAACGTTTTACTGCCATTTACCTTATAAAATTCACCGTCTTTAGTGGTGACTTTTTCTGCACGGGTTTTAAGGGATGCCACGTCCGAGCCACCACCGGGTTCTGTGATCGCCAATGCGGCAATTTTCTCACCGCTAATGACCCCTGGCATTACCTTGTCTTTTAAAACTTTACTGCCCCACTTAGCAATAGGAGGCAATGCAATATCTAGGGAGTTTAAACTAGCAATTAAACCACCACTACCGCAGCGCATAAGCTCTTCACTGCACACTAGGCGATGAAATATATCAACAGATGTGCCGCCATATGCTTCGTCATAACCTAACCCAAAGAAGCCTGCTGCGCCTGCCTTTAAATACAAATCTTTTGGAAAAGTGTTTTGCTCTTCCCAATCATCCACATGGGGTAATATTTCTTTTTCTACGAAACGGCGCACACTGGCACGTAAAGCATCATGTGTTTCATCAAAATAGGAGGCGGCTAGCTGTGACATATCATGTCCTTAATTATTATTTGGCTGTTTCGTTTACATTGCTGGATCTATAAAGAAATAATAGGCGGCTATTGCCTAAAGGGCATTGGGAAAGGTGCCAATCTGTTTGGTTTGGGTGCCACAAACAGCTTCAAGAAAATCAAACTGAATTAAAAGGGTTTAACAATGTTTATAAACGATATTCTGAAGGCGAACAACCGTGCCAGCTTTTAAAAGCAGTTGAAAAAGACGATGAATCCCCATAACCCAAAATAAAAGCAATACTGGTGACACCCATGCCCTTATCAGCCAAAAACCTTAGGGCCATTTGGTACCTTAAATCCTGCACTATGTGCTGAAAATTGGTCTCTCTATCAGACAAACGTCGCTGCAGCGTCCGTCGTGACACACCCAAGTCCACAGCGACGGAATCGATGCTCATGTCCCCAGTGGGCAACTCACATACTATGCTTTGGCGCAATGCACACAGAAAGCTATCTCCTGGCATACTGGCCATATATTCCTGCCACGGATTGCTCAATTCCGATGTTTCATTAACGGCTTGAATTAATTTAAAATCCAAGGATTCCATTTCAAAATACAGTGCACTGTAGGGCTGATTAAATTTTAGGTTCTCACCAAAACATTGCTTGAGTACCGTTAAGTCCTGAGGCTGAGGATACGTAAATTGCGCCTTGGCAATGGTAATGGGCTGCAAACAGATAGTACTCAAAATAGAATTTGCGGTGCTAAGAATCATGTCTATGGTGTAGCGGCCACTAATTGCAACAGGGACTAAGGGCCGCCATTCACTGCGCAACTGCCCCCCCTCCCTAACAATAACCGCACGGCCTAAATCACCATAAAGCTCCAACACACTGGACATCATATTCAGCCATTGGCGTAGGGATGTGCAAATACTGGATAGATACAACAATAGGTTTACCATGTTCAGATAAGCCGCTCGGCCTACAAATAACCCTAGATCTTCATTGCCCGCTAACGTGGCAATTTGTTTATTTAATGCGTACAGAGGGGTCACTGGCATTTGGTAATCGGGAGACTCCAACCATTTTTTTTCAATGCCACAGCCAGCGATAGCATCTTCTTGAGACACCCCAAGCCGCTCCGCTACTTGAAGAATATGTTTAGCCTGTTTGGCTGGGATTCGCCAACTTGGGTCTATGTGAGAGTGTTGATCCATGGTCAAATATTACGTTTTAATGGGTTTAAATTCCAGTAGCAAAAAGCGGCAGGTAAATTCTCCATACAAGGCATGCAGATCTATTAACTTTGAAGGATTTTAATAAAGAAACTCAGATACTTGCCTATTCAAGATAGGTATACCCCCCCCATTTTGCTAAATACTTTTCAATAGTGCGCCAACTAAAAATTACGGGCTAATAATTACGGGCTAAAACCAAATACAGGCAGCATTTGAACAAATGCTGCCTGTAAGAAGTGACGTTTTTAAACACAGATTAAGCTGTTTCTAACTGCTCTTGCTCTGTGCCTTCCACTTCAAGTAACAACTGACGACCTTTAACCTGATCACCTTTGGACACCATAATAGACTTAACCACGCCATTCATGTCGGCCTTCATGGCATGTTCCATTTTCATAGCTTCCAGTATCACTAGAGTCTGACCTTTTTCAACCGTCGCGCCCTCCTCTACCAATACATCAATGATGCCACCGTCCATGCTCGCTTTAATCAAGCCTGACCCAGCGCCGTTTAATGCCGCTGCGGGTGCATGTGTTTTATCTAGTACACAAACACACCCTTCATGGCTGCTAAGGTACAAATCACCCTCTTGATTAAAGGCAAAACGGATGGTTTTCTTAATACCGGAGTCGCTATAAACCAACTTTTGCTCTTGTAGTTCAATTAACGAATAATCAAATACGCTGTCTTGAGCTTGCACAGTAAACTGCTGTGAAGCGGCTTTTATTACTGTGATGGCAACCGAGTGTTTTTCACTGCTGCTTTCAAGATCAAACCAAGTAGGTGCCGGATTTGAGTTGCGCCAAAAAGCACGTTCACCCGCTTGTGGGTTTTTAAGGGCACTGGTTAAGTATAATATCCAAGCGCTTAACGCTTGCTGCTCATTGGTAAGTGAATGCGGGCTGAGAGTTGCATCATTGGCAAAGTCATTTTCAATGAATGACGTGGTGGCTCCGCCTTGTGCAAAAACAGGGTGCTTCACGATGTTAAATAGGAAACCTCGGTTAGAGCGCACCCCTAACAATTCTAGATTTTTAAGGCTGGTCATTAATTTACGACGTGCTTCATCACGTGTGGCGCCATGAGCAATAACCTTGGCTAACATTGGGTCGTAATAAGGGCTGACTACCTGCCCCTGTTTAATACCCGCGTCCATACGCAAGCCGCTGTCTTCACGATAAGACCAAGATAAAATATCACCCGTTTGCGGCATAAAACCTAATGCAGGATCTTCAGCATATAAGCGTACTTCCATGGCGTGGCCATTCATTGAAATGTCTTTTTGCGCTAAAGGCAATTGAATACCCGCTGCCACCATTAACTGCCAAGCCACTAGATCCACGCCTGTAACCAACTCCGTTACTGGGTGCTCTACTTGTAAACGGGTATTCATTTCTAGGAAGTAAAAATTACCGGCATCGTCGGTTAAAAATTCTACTGTGCCAGCGCCCACATAATCACATGCTTTAGCTGCGTTAACCGCTGCCTCACCCATACGTTGACGTAAATCTTCGTTCACAAAAGGTGACGGTGCTTCTTCTACCACTTTTTGATGGCGACGCTGAACCGAACAATCGCGCTCACCTAAATACACGCAGTTGCCGTGACGATCGGCAAACACCTGTATTTCAATGTGGCGAGGCGACATAACGGCTTTTTCTAAAATCATCTCATCACTGCCAAAGGCATTTAGTGCTTCAGATTTTGCCGTTTTTAATTGTGAAGCAAATTCCTCTTCACTCATGACTAAGCGCATGCCACGGCCACCACCACCGGCTGTGGCTTTCACCATGATAGGAAAACCAATTTTAATGGCTTCATCTAACAAGATGGCTTCATCCTGAGCTTTGCCTTCGTAGCCTGGAATACAAGGCACACCCGCTTTAATCATTTCAATTTTAGCGAGTCGTTTATTACCCATTAACTCAATAGCTTTAGGATCTGGCCCGATAAAGGTAATACCATTTTCTTGGCATGCCGCACAAAACTCAGTATTTTCAGATAAAAATCCGTATCCGGGATGCACCGCATCGGCGCCTGTTTTAATACACGCATCGATGATTTTTTCAATAACCAAATAACTTTGATTGGCCTGGGGTGCACCAAGGCACACAGCCTCATCTGCAAATTCCACATGAGGGGCATCTTTGTCGGCGTCACTGTAAACCGCCACCGTGTCATATCCCATGGCCTTGGCTGAGCGCATTACCCGTAAGGCAATTTCACCTCGGTTAGCCACCAATACTTTAGTGAAGTCACCGGTCATTTTTTTACTTAACTCATTATTTATTGCTGTCATGTTGATACCCATATCTTTATCTATGCCCAAGGGGCCGGCTTTTTTTGCATAAACGCCATGGTTCCAGCAATACCTTCTTGCCCCTGTACCGCTGAACTAAATGCTTTAGCCGCATCATCAATTAGGCTTTGGGCTTCATGTTCGGCTGCCTTTAACATTAACTTCTTAGTTATGGCATTGGCTGCTGGTGCACACTTTTTAACGCTGCCTAGGGTTTCACCCAATAAACGTTGAACTTCATCTTCATCTTTTGCATAAAAGTGCGAGATACCCAATTTAACGGATTCTTCACCGCCAAAACGACTGCCTAATAAGGCTAGACGACGCGCTTGCGTTAAACCGATACGCTTCACTACAAACGGTGCTATTTGCGCAGGCGGAATACCTAACGTAGTTTCTGGCATGGCAAATTGAGTGCTGGCTGTCGCAATGGCCACATCAGTGACACAAGCAAGGCCAAAACCTCCGCCTAAAACCGCCCCATCTAAAATGGCGATGACTACTTGAGGTAATTGATTCATTTGTAGAATCAATTCACCAAAGGTTTTATTCAATTCATAAAATGGGTCTGTCTCACTTTTTGCAGCATTGGCACGTGCCGCCGCCATATCTTTAATATCACCACCGGCGCAAAAACTGCCCCCTTCACCGCGCAAAACGACTGCACGTACCGTTAAGTCTTGTTCCAAGAAATTAAATACTTGGCTTAATTCTTTTACCATCGTCAGGCTCATGGCATTACGCACCTGAGGACGGTCTAGCGTTAAAAATAGGACGTGATCTTCGCGTTCTAATTTAATAGCGGTATAGGCTTGCTCTAACATATCTAAATCCTTTGCTTTAACCGCAAGTAATTACTGGCCGACCAACTCAATTTTATTTGGCTCTTTTTGGTAAAATATCCATGTACTTACAGATAATGCCCAACATAATTTCATCAGCACCACCGCCAATAGACGCTAAACGACCGTCACGGTAAACCTGTGAAACTGGGTTATCCATAGTGAAGCCCATGCCACCCCAATACTGTAAGCAGCTGTCAGATACTTCACGTATTAAACGTCCACCTTTTAATTTACACATGGATGCCAACTTAGTGACATCTTGCTTGGCAATCATTAAATCGGAGGCGCGGTAGGTTAGAGCACGCAGGGCTTCTATTTCAGTTTGTAGTTCCGCTAAACGAAAGTGTACAACCTGATTGTTAATAATGGGCTGACCAAAGGTTTTACGCTCACGGGTATATTCAATGGTTTTTTCAATACACATTTCTAACGAGTGCAAGCTGTTAGCTGCTCCCCACAAACGCTCTTCCTGAAACTGCAACATTTGCAACATGAAGCCTGTGCCTTCGGCACCGATACGATAACGCTGAGGTACACGCACATCATCAAAATACACTGGCGCTGTATCAGATGAACGCATACCAATTTTGTCTATTTTTTCGCCGATGCTTACTCCTGGTGTGTTAGCAGGCACGATTATTAGGGATTTGTTTTTATGGGGTTTATCATCACTGGTATTGGCTAATACACAGAAAAAGTCAGCCTGAGTGGCGTTGGTAATCCACATTTTGGAGCCATTGATAATGTAGTCATCGCCGTCTTTTTTAGCGGTGGTTTTAAGTCCCGCTACGTCAGAGCCCGCACCCACTTCAGATACAGCTATGGCGGCTACAAATTCTCCGGCAATGGCTGGCTTTAGAAATTCTTCTTTCAACTCATGAGAACCAAATTTCGCGATGGCAGGGGTAGCCATATCTGTTTGCACACCAATGGCTAAAGGTACACCACCGCACCCTGCGTGTCCCAAAGCTTCGGCCGCATACATATTATAAGAATAATCCAGCCCTAATCCACCGTACTTTTCTTCTTTGTTAATGCCTAAAATACCTAGGTCACCCATTTTTTTAAATACTTCGTGGGCCGGGAAAAAACCGGCTTTTTCCCATTCTGCGACATTTGGGTTTATTTCATTTTCTACAAATTTCTTAACGGTGCGGTAAATTTCATTATGTTCTTGAGTAATAATCATTTTTTTATTCCTAATAAATTATAAATACAGATTAATTAAAGTTAACAAATATATTGGCCAAATTTACAAACGAGCCACACCAAACTTACTACCATTTAGGGTTCGAGCTTTTGCTTCACTACATATACTTAAACAATACCCCAAGATTCGACGAGTATCTTTTGGATCAATAATGCCGTCATCCCAAATACGAGCCGTACCAAACAAACTGGTTGAGCCCGCATCTAGCTTTTGTGCGGTAGCGGTTTCAATCATGTCTAACATCTTAGGATCAGCAACCTTACCCATCTTAAGGTGTTTAGCTTCGGTAACGATACGCAGTACTTTACCCGCTTGTGGCCCACCCATCACCGCCGTACGGCTGTTTGGCCATGCAAAAATAAAGGTAGGATCTAAACCACGCCCACACATAGCATAGTTACCCGCGCCATAAGAGCCGCCTACATTAATGCTTATTTTGGGAACGGTTGTATTCGCCACCGCTTGAATCATTTTAGAACCGTGTTTGATAACACCATCCTGTTCGCTTTGGGTACCCACCATGAAACCGGTTGTGTTATGAATAAATAACAACGGCGTACTGCTTTGCTCACACAGCTGAATAAATTGTGCAGCCTTAGCCGCACCAGCCGCCGTGATTGGACCATTATTTCCAATAATACCGACCGCATGACCTTCAATTTTTATACGTCCACAGACTGTTTGAGCATCAAAATCATTTTTAAAATCTAAAAATTCAGAACCGTCGCTTATACGTGCCAGTATTTCGCGCACATCATAAGGCTGTTTACTGTCCGCTGGCACCACACCCATAAGCTCGTCGGTTGAAAACTTAGGGGCTGCATACAGCTTACTTTTTAATACACTTGAATCACTTAGGTGGTCATTCCACGAAAGGTTTTTAACAATTTCACGGGCGATACGAATACCATCGGCATCGTCTTCAGCCAAATACTCTGCAGTACCTGCCACCTGCGCATGCATTTCAGCGCCACCTAACTCTTCATCTGTGGCCACTTCACCGGTCGCGGCTTTTAATAATGGCGGACCCGCTAAATACATAGTGGCTTTGCCGCGCACTAATACTACCCAATCGGATAGTCCTGGTTGGTAAGCACCACCAGCCGTCGCACTACCATGTACTACCGTGATTTGTGGCAAACCCATAGCCGACATTCTGGCTTGATTTGCAAAAGCTTTAGCCCCTTTTACAAATATATCGGTTGCGTAATTTAAATTGGCGCCGCCACTCTCACTAAGGCTCACAACGGGTAATTTATTTTCTTTAACAATTTCCTGAATTCGTAATGATTTATCCAAACCCGCTGGTGAAATAGTGCCGCCTTTAATGGCGCAGTTATTCACCACCACCATGCAGCGTACACCCGACACATAGCCAATACCTGCGATTATGCCGCCACCTGCACCACTGCCGTCTTTGTCGTCATGCATTTTGTAACCTGCCAGCGCCATCACTTCTAAGAAAGGCGTGCCGGCATCTAGCAATCGATTAAGGCGTTCACGGGGTAATAACTTTTTACGTTTTAAAAATTTTTCTGTGGCGGCTAATTCTTTCTCCACCACTTTTTTCTCGACATCGCGAAACTCATCAATAGCCGACTGCATAAAATCATTATTGGCTTTAAAATTATCACTATGGGTATCAATTTCTGATGATAAAACTGGCATATAACTCTCCTAATTTAAATGGACCTATGTAGATACTTATTTAAATGCTTCTGGCACCGTTGCACGGTGGAATCCATTATAAGCTTCATTATTCTTGGCTTTAGGCAAAGGCCAAATTCGATTACCTTGCGATGCTGCACCATCTATACGCAACGTTGCACCACTTACAAAAGCAGACGCCTCACTGAACAAAAACGCCACTGCACCACTAATTTCTGATTCAGTACCCATGCGCTTAAGCGGCACATTGTCTGCCAACATAGGCAGCATAGCTTTAGCGGCGCCTTCGTAGGTGTCCATGCCACTAGACATAATCCAACCTGGGGCGATGGCGTTTACGCGCACACCTGACTGCCCCCATTCAAACGAAGCGGTTTGGGTAAAGTTCTCCATGCCCGCACGTGCCGCACCTGAATGACCCATGCCAGGCATACCGCCCCACATATCGGCAATAATATTGACAATGCTGCCACCATTTTTCACCATGCACTGATTGTAAACTTCACGGGCAAACAAAAACCCACCCACCAAATTTGAACGCACTACGGTTTCAAAGCCGTTTTTACTGATGGCGGCTAATGGTGCTGGAAACTGGCCACCAGCATTATTTAATAGGCCGCGCACCACACCGTGTTTAGCAACAATGGCCTTAATAGTGGCTTTTACGGCGTCTTCATCACGAATATCACAACTAAACCAATCTGCACTGCCACCGTCTTCGCTTATCTCGGCTTGTACCTTGACCAGTTTCTCTTCACTGCGACCGACTAACACCACATGCGCGCCCAAATGGGCAAGTTCATGGGCACAACAACGCCCAATACCACTGCCACCACCTGTAACAATCATGGTTTGGCCTGCAAATAAATCTTGTTTATAAATACTGTTGTAGCTCATGACATCTCCTTCAAACCGCTAAAGACTTCGATAACGCTGACTATTTGGTACATATCAGGCTGATACTTAGACCTGCCCATTGGATAAAACCAATCTACCAAGCAAGCGCTTGGGTTGCAATAACAAATATGACGAAAATAGTGGCTAAATAGTTCAATTTAGGTGTTTTATAGAAAGGAGCAATGATACGGGCAAGGAAAACCGGAAATGGTCTAAAAACAGCCATGTCTTAGCCCGCATGGAGCTTGATTACGCAGAGTATTTGTGGGGTATGAGTGAGGTACTAAGAGGATTAGACGCCCCTACTCTTAAGGCTGGGACATCTAATACCGCACAGGTGCGGCTTTAAAATACTTGCTACATAAATTACTTAGACAGTAGCGGCTTCCAATGAAACAACCCTATAAGCAATACCCAAACCATATCCGCAGGTGTTGTACGTTCAATACGCTTCAGTCCCTTAAACACAAAGACCAACTCAAGTGCATGAATAGCCAATAACGCCACGCCAATGCGCATCACCCAGACACTCGCTGCATCGCCTAATGGTACAAATAGATTAACCACAAAGGCCAACCAAAATATTAACAGTGCAACCTTATTAATTTTTATAAAATTTTTCATATATTTATCCTTTTTATTTTTGATTTAAATGAATGACTTTAGGCGATTTGCCAGCGGTAAAGTGCTTGACGATTTCACTCTCAATTAGATTAATTCTATCTTGCCCAAACGCTCTGGTATCTAAGTATTTAAAACTTGGAACACCCCATAAACCCTCGCCATACAGTTGCGCTAGATTTTCTTGTGCCCACACCTTCCAACTATCATCTTGTAAATGCTGTTGAGCTTGCACCCAGTTCAAACCCACACTTTGCACTATTTTTTTAAGCCCCTTCTGGGTGTCTGAACGTACACCTTGAGACCATACGGCCTGAGCATAATGCAGTAAAAACTCCACCGCCAAATCATTGGATTTTGCATATTCATACAAGGCATAACAATTCTCAACACCCTTACCCAAAGGATCTGAGATAAAACCAAAGTCTATGCCGTATTCCCGCGATACACGTTTAGTATCATGGCTAATATAGTTTTTCTTGTTACTAGGAACCTGCATTCGACGCATAACCATAGGCAATACAGGCTTTACGATTAACGGAACCTGATAATGTTCAGCCAGTTTTTGCATGCGCACAATGGCTAAATAAGAATATGGACTGCGTAACGACCAATACATTTCTATGGGCGCGTCGTTTAAACCTTGTCGCTGCGCCGTATCAATATCTTCTTTATTTAAAAGGCCACAAAAATTATTATGGCCCAAATTGTATTGGATATTTTTATGGTCGCGATTTAGGTTTAAGTTATTAAGTCGCTGCTCTAGATACTGTAAGCGATCTAACCCCCAATACCACTCGCCACCATAATTCAGCATGGCCGCTAAATAATGGCCATTGTCTTTCAAGCGTTTTTCATTCGCCAATAAGTGGTGCTGATAACACTCTACTTGCTTAGAGACCCTTGTATCTAAAAGCTTTTCGATATTAGCATAATCACCCTGCCAGTAAGCGGCAAATAAAGACAATGCATTCGCTAAATAAGCCGGCTGTAATTCCCAATGCAATAATTGGGCGGTTATTTGAGCATCCAATTCAACTGACGATTCTTTTTTAAAACTAGGAAAATCAAGGTTATATAAATTGGATAAATACACACCGTCATCAAAGGCATTTTTATCCCATAGCTGAGGCGCTGGAAACATATCTGACTGTCGGCTCAATACAGTTCTGAAGTCATAGCTAATGGCAAAACGTTTTTCTAACTGAGTCAACACCTGTAACAAAAGATAACTATAAGGGTCGTTAATGCTTAGATACACAGTGATTTGATGGGGTTTATTTTGGTGCTGTCTGGTTCTTTCAGCCTTAGCACGCTTTCGCTTTAACAAAAAATCGCTGAATATAAATTTAGCAATAAAGGGGACAATGGGGCTGGACATAAGAACACCGTCATTCAACAAGCCAGACTGAGACCCGTATAGTTAGTTATTTTGTACTAATTTATACAGGTATCCCATGGGTCTAACAAGAGATGATTATTAATAGTAACAGAGGCGTTCCGTACAATGTTTTGGCAGTAAACTGCCAAGAACACATTAAAATTAGCACGTCTATTACAAGGGGTATTTAAACTTGCCTATTTTAAGCTTTTATTCGCCCGCCGAATTAGCCCGCTTTAATTGTTTTAACAACCGAGCCGGTAAGTTCTTAATGGTGAGCGCATTTTCGTGGGCATTAAAGCTTACATCACTGCCCAAGGCGGCGGCTGCAAAACTTAAGGTCACGTCCTTGTTTTTACCACTGTAACGAATGTAGTTTTTTAAACTTTTACGATCAGGAATAAATTCGCTTTTAGCCACTGGAGCCGTCTCAGGGTGAGTTTGATCCGTCTCTGAAATTGCCGTATTCAAACGATTCTCTTCACGTTTTTGAATCACAAACTGCTCAAACTTTTCAGGCGCTTTATCATTTATTTGGCTAGAGAGTATCTTAAACTCCACCGCTTCGCCGTGCTTGTCTTGCTCTACACAGTAATCCACTATATCGGTACGGGTTTGACTGGCTTCTTCATCTGGCATAGTGGCGGTATAGGCCTCCACTATTTGTAGAAACTCTTCGGTATCTTGTTCGGTATTAACGGTATCACTGAAACCACAAAACTCACTAAACAGCTTCTGCACCGCCTTATCACCACGACCATAACAAAAGGTAAGGTACTCTGGCTGCCCATCTTTTAATAATTCATTGGTGTCTATGCATAACGCAAACCCGGTATTTGAGAAATCTATGAAGCGGGTTTCTGTGAGTTCCATATTAGAATTAAAGGCTACATTACTTTTTTCACGCAGATGGAAAACATATAAACGTTCACCGTCGGCTATTTCCTCACTGATAAACGCCAAAGACCCGTCCATTTCTAAACTGGTATTATCCATCTGATCGGCATACATTTTGGCTATTTTTTCAGACCATGCATGGAAATTTTGGCCGTTGCGCAACCAATCTAAGGTAAGGGCCTTGAAACTGGTAACTTCGGGATTAAAACGGCCATATCGTTTACTGGCACGCTGTACAAATATAGTGCGTAACTGACTCATCACCCGCTGGCTATAGTCATCCAGTGGCGGCTCTTGCTCACACAAAATAACCTTAGCCCCAGGTAATTGACTGTCTTTTTCGATTTTGTGGCTAATAAAGTGGGTAACAGGCATGGGCTAATTCGATCATCCAGGAAAAATGGCCAAACATTTTAGCACGAATTCCCTTAAGGCTTAGTTAAAACCCAATGAGTATATTAAAGCTCGCCTAAACAGGCCTGATAAGCCCATAAAACCTGATACTTTAAGAGTCGTATACGTCATTTTATCCATTAAACGCAACATCCTTGTTACCAATAGATAACTGAAACACATGGGCTAGACTTAAAAAAGCAGCACACTGAACAAACTGGCAACATGAAACTAGACACTGCAAACATCCTTATTGTGGATGATGATGACATCAGCCTTTCTATCTTAGAGTCTGTACTGAGCGAAGATGGCTATGCCACTATTAAAGCCACAAGTGGCCTTGAGGCCTTAAAGATCGTTAAGGAGAATGCACCTCAGCTGATACTGCTGGATATAAACATGCCAGGAATTAATGGTTACGAGGTTTGCCGCCGACTGAAAGCAGATGCAAAGACCGCTTATATCCCTGTAATTTTTATCACATCAAACGAAGATGAAGACAGCATTTGCCAAAGTTTTGAGGCGGGTGCTCAAGACTATATACATAAACCTGTAAGGCCCATTGAGCTATTGTCTAGAACAAAAAACCAACTCAAATACCTTGAACACATTCAGCTAACAAAACTAATTAACGCCAATGATGACAAAATGTCGTCATTAGAATCCATGGTGACAGTCGTGGCCCATGAAGTCTCCTCACCCTTTGGAAACCTTAAATTATCCTTAGGACACCTTGAGTCCAGTATTGGCAGTACCAAACAGGCTCTAAAGCATAATTCACTGAAACAGAAAGAGCTGGAGTCATTCTTAAATGATGCCTTTGAGGCCATTCACATATCACACCAAAACATTGCACGCGCCACCGATGTGCTCAATAGCTTTAAACTCGTGGCGATTGATCAATGCAAAAACACGCCATCGGACATTCCTCTTAAAAAATACATTGAATCTATATTATTAAGCCACAAACCTAAGATAAAAGAGCAATTACACCAAATAAATATAGATATAGCCGAAAATGTCGTCATAACCACACAGCCTGGTGCTTTATCGCAGGTGATCACCAATCTAATAGACAACTCCTATTTACATGCTTTTGAAGACATACAAACGGGGGAAATAAATATCCGTTATGAACAAATACACAAGCAACACCGGCTTACTTATACCGATAACGGCTACGGAATAGAGAAAGTTCATCTAGACAAGATATTTGACAAATACTTTACCACTAAAGAGAAAAACGGGGGTAATGGCCTTGGTATGCCTATCATAAAACATTTAATTGAAGAGGATATGCAGGGCAGTATTTCAGTGTTTAGTAAAGCGCGACAAGGTGTTGAAATACGAATTACACTACCATTAAAATTTACACACTAGCGCTGCCCACTCTTCGCTACATTTTCTTACACCTCTACCTACTGTATATATTTACAGATCTAAAACTAAATGCTAATCTCAAACACATTAACTGTATATTCATACAGCACCTAACCCAAGCGTGCTATAGACACTACGGCCTTAAATCATTAGGGGTAAGCCGAAATATGAAACTTTATATTGCCGAAAAACCCAGTTTAGGACGTGCTATAGCGGCCGTATTGCCTTCCCCACATAACAAACAACCAGGCTACATTGAACTGGGTAATGGTGATGTGGTGAGTTGGTGCATTGGTCACTTACTTGAACAAGCCGAGCCTGATGCCTATGACAGTACGTTCAAGTCGTGGAGATTAGAGCACTTACCCATTGTGCCGCAGCAGTGGCAACTCACCCCAAAGAGTAAAACACGCCAACAACTAACGGTATTACGTAAATTAGTAAAACAAGCCAAAGAGATTGTTCACGCCGGCGACCCTGACCGTGAGGGACAGCTATTGGTAGATGAAGTCATTAGCTATTTGGGGGTTAAGGGCAACAAAAGAGACAGCGTACAAAGACTGCTGATCAATGATTTAAACCCCAAAGCGGTACAGCGCTCCCTTAACGAACTGCGTAGCAATAAAGAATTTGTGCCGTTATCGGTGTCTGCCCTATGCCGCTCCCGAGCTGATTGGCTTTACGGCCTAAATATGACTAGGGCATACACTATTCAAGGAGGTAAAGCGGGTTATAAAGGGGTGCTGTCTGTGGGTCGAGTACAAACGCCATTACTGGGATTGGTGGCGCGCCGTGATGAGGAAATTGATCAATTTATTAATAAAAAATTTTATGAGGTTCAGGCGTTTGTAAGTGGCCTTACAGACGAAAATAAAGGCGATCAATTTTCTTTAAAGTGGCAGCCCAGTGTCGCATGTGAACAATATTTAGATGATGATAAACGGCTATTGCATCGCCCACTGGCTGAAAATATTGTAACGCGTATTAAAAACCAAAAAGCACTGATTACTAAAGTTGATCACCAGCATAAAAAACAGTCGCCACCCCTACCCTTTAGTTTATCAAGCCTTCAAATTGAAGCTGCAAAAACATACGCAATGAGCGCCAAACAAGTATTGGATATTTGCCAAGGGTTATATGAACGCCATCAGCTCATTACCTACCCAAGATCCGACAGCCGCTACTTACCCCAGGAGCAATTATCGCAAGCCCCCGATGTTATCCGTGCCATTGACAGTTGTTGTGCAACACTTGCAAAGGCATGTGAAAAGTCTAACCCCCAATTACGCTCCAAAGCTTGGAATGACAAAAAGGTAGATGCCCACCACGCTATCATTCCTACCCAAAAGGTATGTGATTTGAATACGCTTTCTAAAGGCGAACAGCAAATATACCAGCACATTGCTCGCCAATACCTTTTTCAGTTTTATCCTGATTATGAATACGCCCAAACGAAAGTAGAAGCGAATATTCAAGGCGGCTTATTTAAAACATCCGCACGGACCCCAATGATCCAGGGCTGGAAAGCACTTTACGCAGAATCTAAAAGAACAACACCAGAAACCAGTTTACCGGTTATTAATCAAGGAGACACATGGCATTGCCATGAAGCGGACATATTGAATAAAAAAACCACGCCTCCTGAACACTTCAACGATGCCACACTGCTTGCGGCCATGACGGGGATTTCACGGTATGTGCAAAACAGTAACATACGCAAGACATTGAAAGAGACTGATGGCCTAGGTACTGAAGCTACCCGTGCGGGCATTATTGAATTACTATTTAAACGCAAATTTTTAGTACGCCAAGGAAAGCAAATACTCGCAACAGCAGTCGGTAACGCGTTAATAAAAAGCTTACCTAACTGTGCCACCACCCCAGATATGACCGCTCAATGGGAACAACAACTTAATGCAATCAGTGTCAAACAATTAAATTACCAAGGCTTTATGGACCCCATGAATCAACATTTGGACACCTTAATTATTCAAGCCAAGCAACACTTTCCTAGTGCCCTACAAGGGGTTAAAGCGGCCAGCCCACACAGCAATGAGAAAGGTGAAAAAAAGCCATTTTATAAAAAAAAGCGCACCCGTAATAAAAAATGATGATTACATTTACTCGTTAATATGTATGAAGGGCAACTTATAAAAAACGTCCGGAATGGTCACATTACAGCGCATCGCAAACGTTTTATTAATAAAGACCTGATAATGGCTATTAATGGTTGAGGGGATATCACTTACTTTAATGCCTGAAAGTATTTTTTGAACTGTTTCGCCTGCCCATATGCCATGTTCGTCTGGTACCTTAATATATCCAAAATGGGCTAGGTTTTGTGACGAGTTACTCACACTTATAACCGCCTGACCATTTTGTTCCGCCAAAAAATCTTGAATACGCAAGGCATTAAAATCATCTAACCCGTTTAGAGTATCCAAAGCCACTAGTTCACCACGGCTCTGCAAAGCCGTCACTTTATCTTTAAATTCATTAAAGTTTTTTACTACTACCGCATCAAAACCAGGGATTTTATTTTTGTAATGGTGATATTTTTTCATACTGGTGGTAGAGGGCGTAAAGAACATAGTGACGTTTTTGAAGTGTGTATATTGGCGAATTACTTTAATAAGATTAATAAGCCCTTCTAGTTCCACCATGCCGGTACTATTTTTGTATGGGTATCCGTAAGTGGTTGCGTCTAGATTTAAGCCTAAAAACACCACCGGAATTTCGGCGTTAGCAAAATGAGGCTGTATGATATATTTACTGGCGTTATCGTCGGCCGCGACTAAAACATCAGGCTGATGCTTATCAATAAAACTCAATGCATTTTTCACTATGGTGACTATGTCAGCAGGATTTTTGATGTATTTTGTATTCATATAAAACGCATGAATATTTACATCTTGATCTGACAGCTGAATTTTAAAAGCATCGAACTCTTTATCACTCCAATCATAACCCGCATGATAAGAGTTCAAGTACACCACTGTCTTTTCTTCCCCCCAGACACTGGTGCATATACAAAAAAAGGTAAGGACTGAAAGTATTGCCTGACGCTGAAAGTGTCTTATATACATTGATATCGAACCTATCGCACAGCGAAAATATAAATAAGGTTTTTACACTTCAGAATTACGCCTAAGGCAGCTCAAACAGATTGGCCACCATTCTAGTGGAATACTTCACCACTAAAACGGCTATGACGACAATCTGTCATTAGCTTTTTAAACTCATTACTTTTTAAGTGAATTAACGTTTTATGGTCCCCTGCTTCAAGGAATACATCTTTTTGATCTGATAACAGCTCATCATAGACAGAATCCATCTGATAAGCATGCCCCACCGGAGGCACTGCACCTGGGGTGCAATCTTTAAACATTTTATAAACATGGCGTTCACTCAACAGATGAAAATCTCGATTCATTTCATCTTCAAGTTTATGAAAGCTAATTTTATGGGTGCTAGGCAAAATGGCCATAAGATGACGCCCTTCATGATCCTCAAGAATCACCGCTTTAGCGAGTTTCATGGGGGAAACCTGCGCCATTCTGGCTGAGGCCAATGAATTAATGCTGTGTCCGTGACTAATCACCTCAAACTGAATATGGTGCGCGTTTAGGTAGTCATTCACTCTGGTTGCAACGCTCATATCAACCCCCTACGGAGCCTAAAAATACACTCATAAGTATAGTCCCAACAGCTCACTTTTGCCGTATTTAGTACTTGGCGCAGTAATTACTCCAAAACCATTAAAAACATGACTACACTAAATAAACACCCTAAACCCTGTTATTGGCCATACATGGATTTAAACACACTAGATAAACCACAACTCATCGAAAAAATTAAGCATTTGCAGGCTCAACTGGAAGAACAACAAAGCGTGCACTATAGCCACGAGTTTTTTGCATCCTTTATTAAGCACATTCCCATTCCCGTAGCGATATTAAAGAAAGTGAGCCTGCCCAATCAGAAAACACGTTTTGTTTACCAGTTTGTTAACTCAGCGGTGGCCAAACTGAATAATAAAAGCATCAACCAACACTTGGGACACGCCCTTCAAGATGTTCTAGAAAACGAAACCGTAGCGGCCGATATTCATGCCAGTTTTGATGAAGTCATTGAAACCCAGGAAATCTCCATTCGTGAAATCAATGTTCCCATAGAAGGCACTCTTGGACGGCTCATTGAATATCACTTTCCCATCAAACAAGATGGTAAAGTGATCTCTGTGGGTGCCGCCTTAGTTGACATCACTAAGCTTACCCAAGCCCTCACTGAAGCCGAAACTGCCAACAAGGCAAAGTCTATCTTCTTATCGCAAATGAGCCACGAAATACGCACACCCATGAATGCCATAATGGGGTTTGCGCAATTACTGATTATGCAAAGCAAGCAAAGCGAACTATCTGACAAACAAATGCAATGCCTTCATCACATTCAAAATAGCGGCGAGCAATTACTGCATATAATAGATGACTTATTGGATCTATCTCGTATTGAGGCTGGAAAAATAAATGTTGATATCCAAGATGTAAATTTATCTACTCTCGTACAAGACGCTGTAAGCAGTATGAAAAACATCGCTAACAACCGCGATATTAGCATCATTTTTCAGGATAAAACCCAGTTTTTACATGTGGTCCGTGCCGATAAAGTGCGCCTTACTCAAGTAATATTAAATTTGCTTTCTAACGCCATAAAATACAACAAGCCGGCAGGTACTATTACCTTATTTACTCAGCAACTACCGCAACAAAAACTTCGAATAAGTGTGCAAGATTATGGTTTAGGCATGAGTGAATCTCAGCAACGTAATATTTTCAAACCTTTTGAGCGCTTAGGTCACGAAAATGGCCCTATTCCGGGTTGCGGCATTGGTTTACTTATTTGTAAAAAAATAATGCACGCTTTGAAAGGGGATATTAATTTTGGCAGTGAAAAGGGCCATGGCAGTCGATTTTGGATAGACATCCCTCTATCCAATACCGACTCAGTTGAAATAATTCCGCACGAGACTAAAAATAAAAAGACAATATTACGCGCTGAAAATAATATTTTGTATGTTGAAGATAACCCGCAAGATATGATGCTAATGGAAATGTTAGTTGAAAAAAGCTTAACTGACTTCAATTTACTATTAGCTCCCAATGCCGAGTTGGGGTTAGAGTTGGCGCAAACATATAATCCAAAAGTCATTTTATTAGACATACGGTTACCGGGATTAGATGGATTACAACTATTAAAAACCTTGAAATCACTCCCCAACCTGAAAGACTGCCCTATTATTGCTATTACAGCCGACGCTCCCCCCAAAGATATACAAATAGGCATGGCCGCTGGGTTTTATGCTTACCTCACCAAACCGATTGATATGAATTCTTTAGTGAGTACCATTTTAAAAGCATCAGCTTCACAGCCATAACCCTCTCTTATCTATATTTGCTTATAATCGTCTTAATTTGATTGTTGTTTACCATGGTTTGAAGTGCCTGCAATATAACCTCTTTTACCGGCAACAAACTCACATTAAACGCACAGTACAAGTCATACTGATATACAACCAATTTTGAAACTTGCAGCTTCCTATAATCCGCTTGGATTTTTTGGCGATAATAAATTGAAATCCGTGAATCCACTATGGCATCCAAACGCTCTGCAAATAAAGATGCATAAAGAGCGTCTAAATTATTAAAGTCCCGCCGAATAGCCTGCCCTTGTGAAAATAAATTCATTAACTTTGGAAAATAAATATAGCCCGTCATAGCGCCCACGTTTAAACCCTGTAAATCTTCAAACGTTTGAATGTGAAGCGACTCTTTTTTTAATGTCATCAAGTGATCAAAGTCTTGCGCCAAAACAGGTGACCAAAATAGTTGCTCATGCCCTTCAATCCAATCAGGATGGGTTAAACACAATGCATTAACCTCACCACTAATGAGTAAACTGGAGGCTCTTTTGGTGGGCACCTGGCGATAAGCCACACCCAACCCCGAATGAGCCGATAATGCATCACCTATATCTTTAAATAAGCCACCAGTGAGTTGCTGCCCATTAATAATGGCAAATGGTGCGCCGTTCCCGGGACCATAGGCAAAAACAAGTTGCTGGGCACTTACTGGAAAAGTAAACAATATGCATATAAAAACGAACCATCTCGACATAATCATCTCCAAGCTACTTTAGAGTAGCCTCTCAATTACCTATTAGAGGCTGCTATACTTAACCGTTCTAACGCTCACAGGCCTGATAATGAAAATAACTACTTTGCTACTGTTACTCCTTAGTTTTTGCTTAACGTGCACCGCTAACGAGCCGCGGAGCGCTGACAATATAGCCCGTGATCAGTATCGCCACCCTAAATTGACCTTAGAATTCCTTGATGTTCAACCTCACCATACTGTGGTTGAAATATGGCCTGGATCCGGTTGGTACAGTGAGATATTGGCCCCCATGTTAAGAGCGAAGGGGCAATTTTACGCAGCGCATTTTCCCGCAAATTCTCACATAAAATTTTTTCGTTCCTCGCGTACTAAATTTGAGCAAAAAGTCAAACTAATGCCTGAAATTTATGACAAGGTATCCATCACGAATTTTGCCCCGCCAAACCAATTAAGTATTGCGCCTGCTGGCAGTGCAGATCGCGTATTAACCTTTAGAAATGTTCATAATTGGATGAAAAATGACAGTGAACAAGAGGCTTTTAACGCTTTTTATCAAGCATTAAAGCCAGGGGGTATCCTTGGGGTGGTTGAACACAGAGCACCCGATTCTTTTAATCTACAAAAAATGGTGGATTCGGGGTATGTGGGTCAATGGTATGTTATAAAACTTGCTGAACAAGCGGGCTTTAAGTTCGTAGGGGCGTCATCCATAAATGCCAATATTAAAGATAAAAAAAATCATCCTAATGGTGTCTGGACTCTACCACCGACACTACGCGTACCGGCTGACACGAATAAAGTTCAGCAAGAAAAGTACCGCTCCATAGGTGAAAGTGACCGTATGACATTAAAGTTTTTAAAAGCCAAATAAGTATTTTCGATTTTGATAGGCAGACCTTAAAAAGTTAACGGCTTAAGGTCTGCCTAAACGTTCATCATTAAAATTCAATCGCTTAAATCTTTAAATAACGACCTTGCCACATTGGTGAATGAGATTAAGTTTGCTCATGTTTCCACCTGTTAATTTACCCAGAAAGTCTTTAGGCCCCAGTATTTGATCACATACCGACTGCT
>JAPYOO010000299.1 GCA_029938135.1 Bermanella sp.
TCAGCCCAGCCTAATGAGTACTTGTTACAGCTATTGGGTGTGCGCAGTGAAAAAAGCGCCCAGTCATTTATGGCAAGGTTTGCTCGCCAGCTAGATGCCGACAAACTGAACGTATATCAAACTCAATACAAAGGGCAGCCATGGTTTGTGGTGGTTTATGGGCCTTTTAATAATAAAAGTAGTGCCAACAACGAGGCCTCAAGCCTAGGGCGCACATTAAAGAGCCGTCCTTGGATTCGCCCAGTAAGCAAGATACAGGAGGATATTCGGCAGTTTATAATCCCCTAAATCCCCCGCTTTAAACAGGTTAAAGCCCCTAAAAAGCCTTATTGATTGAGCTAAAGCCCTCCTGCGTGTAGAATAAGCACCCTTTTGTATGTTCAAAACCACTGAATCGGCCACAGCGAGCCCTCTAAGGTATTGATTTTTAAAGAATTATCGAGAGCGTTTATGAATAAAGGTCTGTACACACCAGGTGACTTTAAAGACAACTGTGGCTTCGGTCTAATTGCCCATACACAGGGTGAGACCAGTCATGACCTATTGCGTACGGCTATTGAATCATTAACTTGTATGACCCACCGCGGCGGTATCGCGGCTGATGGTAAAACAGGTGATGGTTGTGGCCTATTACTCCAAAAACCCGACAGCTTTTTGCGTCAGGTTGTTAAATCAGATTTAAATATCGAATTGCCTCAGCAATATGCGGTGGGCATGATATTTCTTGATCTGGATATGGCTGTGGCCGATACCCAGCGCCAAGCAATGAAACAAGCATTTAAAGATCAAGGCCTAGATGTAGCGGGCTTTCGTGTGGTTCCCACCAATAACGATTGCTTAGGGCCAATGGCCGTTGATTGCTTGCCCCGTTTTGAGCAGGTATTTGTAACGGCAATAACGTCGTGCAAAGCCGATGAATTTGCAGTTAAGCTGTATTACGCACGTCGTAAAATGGAAATTACACTAAACGATCACGAAAATTTTTATGTGTGTTCGTTATCTGAAACCACGCTGTCATACAAAGGCTTAATGATGCCTGTGGATTTACCCACGTTTTACACCGACCTAGGTGATGAACGTATGGAGACCGCAATTTGTATTTTCCATCAGCGCTTCTCAACGAACACAGCACCTCGTTGGCCGCTGGCTCAGCCGTTCCGTATGCTGGCCCACAATGGTGAAATCAATACCATTCAGGGTAATCGTAACTGGGCTGCTGCCCGTAGCAGTAAGTTTGTATCCCCTTTATTGAAAAATCTAGATTCAGTTAAACCATTGGTAAATACCACGGGTTCTGATTCGTCCTCCATGGATAACATGTTGGAGCTTCTACACACGGGTGGCATGGACATGTTCCGCGCTATTCGTATGATGATTCCACCCGCTTGGCAAAATGTTGAAACCATGGATGCCGAGCTACGTGCATTCTACGAATTCAACTCAATGCACATGGAGCCATGGGATGGTCCAGCTGGTTTAGTAATTACCGATGGCCGTTACGCGGTGTGTGGATTAGACCGTAACGGTTTACGTCCATCTCGTTGGGTAAAGACTAAAAATGGTTTCATTACCGTGGCCTCTGAGATCGGTACTTTTTCATACAAGCCTGAAGACGTTATCGACAAAGGTCGTGTGGGCCCAGGTGAAATTCTCGCTATCGATACTCAAACAGGCACCATTCTTGAGCCAATCGATATAGATAATAAGCTTAAGAAGACTCAACCGTTTCGTAAATGGCTAAAAGAAAACTCTATACATATAGAATCTAAACTTGAGCTGCAGCGTTTAAACGAAGAGCCTTTAGATAGCGAGCAAGTGAAGGTTCATCAAAAACTGCACCTCATCAGTAATGAAGAGCGTCAGCAAGTGTTAAGCGCACTAGCCGAGCAAGGCGTTGAAGGTACCGGCTCAATGGGTGACGATGTTCCCATGGCTGTACTGTCTGAGAAATCACGTCATATTGGCGATTACTTTCGCCAGATGTTTGCCCAGGTAACTAACCCGCCAATCGATCCATTACGTGAAGCAATCGTAATGTCGTTAGAGACTTGCATTGGTAAAGAGCAAAATATTTTTGAGTCGAATGCCGATCACGCCACACGCATTATTTTAACCAACCCTGTTCTTTCCCCAATGAAATTCAGTGGCCTTAAAAATGTGGCAAAAGACACATTCAAATACACAACATTATCGTTAGCGTTTGATAAAAACAGTGATTTAAAAACCGCTATTGAAAGTCTTACGCTACAAGCATGTGCTGCGGTACGCGAAGGCACTACGATTGTTATACTTTCTGATCGTGAAATATCAGAAGGACAATTAATCATTCCAGCGGCCATGGCTACCGGTGCGGTACACCATGCACTTATTGCTGCATCATTACGTTGTGACTCAAACATTATTGTTGAAACCGGTGACGCCCGCGACGCTCATCACTTTGCCGTATTACTGGGCTTTGGTGCCACAGCAGTTTATCCATGGTTAACCTTTGAAGTGTTGGCTGACATGCATCGCACAGGTGAATTGCTGGGTGATCCATTACTTAGTAACCAGAATTACCGTCGAGGCATTTGCAAAGGTCTAATGAAGATCTTATCTAAGATGGGTATTTCAACGATTGCATCATACCGTGGCTCTCAGTTGTTTGAAGGCATTGGTTTGAGCGATGAAGTGGTTGATCTTTGTTTTAAGGGATTAACCAGCCGAATCAAGGGCGCTGAATTTAGTGACTTTCAAAATGACCTAGAACAAAATGCCAGAGACGCTTGGAAAGCCCGTAAAGCCATTTCACAAGGTGGTTTACTTAAATATGTGCATGGTGGTGAATACCATGCCTTTAACCCCGATGTTGTAACCACGATTCAGCATGCGGTACAAAATAACTCGCAAGCCTCGTACGATAAATACGCCACCTTAGTAAATGAGCGTCCAGTGGCGACCATTCGTGATTTATTAAAGTTAAAGACTGCTAACAGCATTAGTATCGACGAAGTTGAATCGATCGACAAAATCTTTCCAAGATTTGATTCCGCCGCCATGTCCCTAGGTGCCTTGTCTCCTGAAGCACACGAAGCGCTAGCACAAGCTATGAATGAATTAGGTGGTAACTCTAACTCAGGTGAAGGCGGTGAAGATCCAAAGCGTTACGGTACTTTACGTAATTCTAAAATCAAACAAATTGCCTCAGGTCGTTTTGGTGTAACCCCTCATTACCTTTCAAGTGCTGAAGTGCTGCAAATTAAAGTAGCCCAGGGTGCGAAACCAGGTGAAGGCGGTCAGTTACCAGGTGGTAAGGTTAATCAGCTTATTGCCACTCTTCGATTCTCTGTGCCGGGTGTGACGCTTATTTCGCCACCGCCGCATCACGATATTTACTCTATCGAAGATTTAGCTCAGCTAATTTATGATCTTAAGCAGGTAAACCCGCGCGCTAAGATCTCTGTTAAGTTGGTATCAGAGCCCGGTGTTGGCACCATTGCCGCCGGTGTGGCAAAAGCCTATGCCGACTACATCACTATCTCTGGTTATGACGGCGGTACAGCTGCATCACCGTTAACCTCTATTAAGTATGCAGGTTCACCATTCGAGCTAGGATTAGCCGAAGCTCATCAGGCACTACGTGCTAACGATTTACGTGGCAGAGTTCGCCTGCAAACAGATGGCGGCCTAAAAACCGGTTTAGACATCGTTAAAGGCGCAATCTTAGGTGCAGAAAGCTTTGGTTTTGGTACCACACCTATGATCGCGATGGGTTGTAAGTTCTTACGAATTTGCCACCTAAATAACTGTGCTACCGGTGTTGCCACGCAGCGTGAAGATTTACGTGACAAGCATTTTATTGGCACCGTTGAAATGGTGAAAAACTT
>JAPYOO010000300.1 GCA_029938135.1 Bermanella sp.
TGGGGCATATTATTTAAAATTCTTAGTTTAAAAGATGTGGTGGAGAGCTTTCAGCGTAAAGCTCAGGCTGTATGGCTTGAACAAAACCAACCCGAAATATGGAATAAAACTCACAAATTTTTATTGCTCAGTGGTTATCTTAGTTTTCGTTTAACCGGCGAATATAAAGACTCTGTAGGTTGTACTGTGGGCTATTTACCTTTTGATTATAAAAGCCATAAATGGGCTAACAAATCCGATTGGAAGTGGCAAGTAGCCAATGTTGCGCCTGAAATGTTGCCTGAACTAGTAAAGCCCGGTGAAACCATAGGAGAGATTACCGAATTGGCTGGCGAGCATTTAGGCATCCCAGCGGGCATCCCATTAATTGCTGCAGCCTCAGATAAAGCCTGTGAAGTCATTGGAAGTGGGGCTGTTAATCCTCACGTAGCCTGCTTAAGTTATGGCACTACGGCTACTATTAATACCACCACAAAAAAATATGTAGAAGCGGTTCGTTTTATACCGCCTTTTCCGGCGGCAGTGCCCAATTCTTATAATACCGAGGTAATGATTTATCGGGGTTTTTGGATGGTGAGTTGGTTTAAAAAGCAGTTTGCATTACGTGAAGAGCAAATTGCTCAAGAGCGTGGTATTGCAGCCGAAACCTTGTTCGATGAGATAGTAAATTCGGTACCTCCCGGGTCCATGGGACTTATGCTACAACCTTACTGGTCACCCGGTACAAAAGACCCTGGCCCAGAAGCAAAAGGCGCCATCATTGGGTTTGGTGATGTGCATACTCGTGCGCACATTTATCGCTCTATTCTAGAAGGGTTGGCGTATGGCCTGCGTGAAGGTAAAGAACGTATTGAGAAAAGCAGTGGTGTAAAAATCACTAAGCTTAGGGTATCGGGTGGTGGCTCACAAAGCGATGCGGCCATGCAGTTAACCGCTAATATATTTGCACTACCGGCAGAGCGACCCAGTACCTATGAAACGTCAGGTTTGGGAGCGGCTATAAATGTAGCCGTGGGACTAAAGTGTTTTGATAATTATGATGATGCCATAGATGCCATGACACGAGTGGGGGATGTATTTGAGCCCGATATTCAAACCAGCCGGATGTACGATCAACTGTACAAAGAAGTGTATTTAAAAATGTACAAACGCTTGCAGCCTTTGTATCGCAGTATACGAAAAATCACAGGCTACCCAAAATAGAGTAATAATGAGATAGAAATGAAATACAAAGCCCCATAAAGATCTTCTTTATGGGGCTTTGTATTTCTTAGTTGTGTTTGGGTTTGTTTAGGCTTTTATTAAACTAGAAGCGCCTTTTTGGCGTTGCAAATAATATAGGCTACCAATTGAAATAAACCCAATGACACTTAATGCGGGCAGGGCCCAAGCTACGTTAGAGGCAATCATCGCAGCGCTCACTGCCAATACTGCAAACTTTAAAATCTCCCACAAAATGGCGCTGCCTTTTTCCTCTTGTACCTTACTTAAACTGAATAAAAACAACCCTAACGTGGTTGCACCCAAAATAAGCTGCCAAGGCATTAGGTCTTTTGCCATAATTAAAAATGCAAAAACCAGCACTAAACATAAAAAGAATTGCGCTAAAATATAGGCTTTAGTGCCAGCGCTGTTCTCTATGTCATATTTAGTCACGACTCCATTGGTTTTAACTCTAGGGTAATTTTTTTCCATGTCTTGAGGGCGATAACCCGTTGCACGAAACCATAGGGTGAATTTGTCAAACCAGTTTTTAGTCAGCCAAGCATCTTTGATTAGGTGGCCAATGAATTGCACGTTTCCCCAGATAGGGTTCCAACTAGCAAGTTGAGTGCTAATACCATATATCACTTTTTCATCGTCTAGCTCGCTTTGAAAAGTGCCAAATAATTTATCCCATAAAATAAATACGCCGCCGTGATTCTTGTCTATGTATATTTTATTTTTACCGTGATGAACACGGTGGTGGCTAGGGGTGACAAAAATAGCTTCGTACCACGAAGGCAACTTTTTAATGTGTTGAGTGTGCACCCAAAACTGATATATCAGGTTAAAAGAACCGGCCGCTAATAAGACCACGGGGGGGAAACCCAGAAGTGCCATGGGTATTAAACACAACCAAGCTAAAACGCTGGGTATGCTGGTTTGACGTAAAGCTGTGCTTAAATTGTAGTCTTCACTTTGATGGTGAATAACATGACTGGCCCACGTAATATTAAGAGTGTGGCCTAAACGGTGCAAAAAGTAGTAACCTAAATCGTACACTACAAAGGCCGCTAGCCACACCCAAGTGTCTTCAAGGGGGAGTTTTAAAAAACTAAAGTTCTCATAGACTAATACATACGCTGAAAAGGGAATGAACGCGTACATTAAGCCCGTAAGGCGGCTGTATATGCCCATGGCTATTGAATTCACCGTATCATTTAGGCGATAAAACCCCGTGCCTTTATATTTATCCCAAGCCAGCTCAATAATAATTAAGATCATGAAGAGTGGGATAGCTAATAAAATATAGTTCATAAACTGCCTTTTTTATTGTTATTTCAAACGTATTTTAAACCTAATGATTGCAGTGCTGCAGATTAAGCCTTGAGCGGTTTTAAATGCAATGCATGACTGATCAAAGCAAAATACAGCCCCAAACAAATGTGAAAAATGCCAATGCGAAAATTGGCTTCATTGATCAAGGCGCTCCATACAAGGGTGCTTAATAATAAAGCCAGCGCCATGAGTAATTGTAATAATTTAGTCTGTTGGTGTCTGAACGTGTAAATACCCAATGAAATTCCGAGCATAAGGGTGGCGTCAGACACAAAGCTGAATAAGAAATAAACGTTGCTTACACTCGAAACAACACTCACCATCAAAATCAAAAGGGCGGCACACTGTGTTTTTTTAGATCGAAGGCTTGGCCAAAGAGCGGCGATAATGAAAAGGGGCATTGCAATATGTTTACTAAGATAGACAAATTGCTGGTGCCAATACAGCGTGTCCGCCAGTTCTAGGTAGCGCAGCGCGCCCAATATAGCGGTAAAACCAATAATACTAATGGACAAAATATAGCCGCTGAAAATAAGAGAAAAAGTCTTTGTTGGGGTGCAGCTAAGGGCTATAGCTAGGGCCGCCAATAGAAAGAATTCGGAAATACCTGCAATGAACATAGAAGGTCAACTTTTTATAATTATTAGTTCTACATTAGAGTAAAGCTGGTTTTATAAAAAGATGATTAACGGCCAATAAATAAAAATTAGCTTAAGTCTTTTGCCTGCTGGTCACTTTCTAATAAGCTTTCTTTATAAAGCCTGTCCATATTGGGTTGGTCAAGTTGGTATTTAGCTAGTTCAGCAAGGCGTAAGTCACCCAAGCGGCCCTCTTGGAAGCATTTGGCGGTTTCTAAGGCCAATCCCAGGGTGCCATTTGCAAGCAGGATTCCGTCCTCCATCTCTTTCGGCAAACTTAGGCTTTCGATTATCTCTTCAATTGGACGATCTAAGAAGGCGTCTAAGAGTGAAAATAAGCCTACTGTGTAATAATCTGTAACAGGGAATTGTCCCATATGTTCCCCAAACTTTTGACAAATTATGGCGCGCTCTAAGCTACTTTGCCTTAGGGCTATGGGTTTATCGTCAAGATTACCAAGGGCTAATAAGCTTGCCCAACTTCGAATGTGACTTAAGCCCAGCATCGATATGGCTTGTTGTAACGAAGTGCATTTATCCACTCGGGCAAAGGCTGCTGAGTTAACTAAGCGTAATAATTTGTAGCTCATTTGCGGGTCTTGCGACAGGGTCTGGGTCATGGACTTCACACTGACCTTGGGATCCCGCAGGTCTCTCAATAATTTAAG
>JAPYOO010000301.1 GCA_029938135.1 Bermanella sp.
ATCAATCAAATACTTCTGTAATAATTTCATTTGAATAAAATTACCCTCTCGAATACCTTTCAATGCCTCTATTAAGGCGCGCAGTTCAAGAATTTTAGAGTCTTCTTTTTCGAACACGTCTAACGTTGTGGGTAAGTGGGCTACTGAGTCTAAATCGTTTTCCCGCTTTTTTAGCGAACCAGTACTGTTGTTTAATATGCCACTTTCATAATTGGTATTACTTCGTGTGGTGCTACTGGAGGAGAAACTGCTAGTGATATTGGCCGTTCTAAAAATAGTTTGAGACAGAGGTGTTTGAGTAAAAGCATTAACTTGAGGATTGCTAATAAGTGCAGTGCCCTCGGTAATAATAACCCCGACGGATGCTCTGGCTAATTCAAAAGTAGGAACTTGCTCCCCCACTTCCAATGGCATCGCCCATTCCATTTGAAACACGTAAGTGGCTTTACCCGACTCCATTAATGCCGCACTGCCTTGCGTGATGCGAGCTTGAGCATTGTTGTTTTCGTCATTAAAGGTGTACTGGGTGTCGGTTGCGTGTAAAAAAATAGCGCCTACTTGAGCTTCACTGAAGGATATTAACCGTTCAGGTTGACCTTGGTTGGCGGGTTGCCACACCTTTAACTGGTGATAAATACTGTCGTTTTCGTCTATCCAGCCATTACCATCACTGTCGTACTGGGCGAGTTCACTAAAGCCTTGGCCCGACGTAGCGCCAAATAGCTCACTGCCATTGTTAATATTGCCATCGCCATTTTTATCAAACGCAATGTATCCAAGTCCAGTGCCTAATTGCTTTAAATGTTCTGGCTGACCGTCGTTGTTTAAATCAAACTCAAAGGAACCCTCGCCAATGGTGGGCACTTGCCCTGTGAGAGAAATTACCAAAGGGTCTACCCAATTTTGCACATTTTGAAAAATTTCACCTGAGGACTCTTGGTGAAAAGTATTGGCAAAATCCAACTGCATTAAAAAGTCGATGGTGCGGCCATCTTCAGTTTGCACCTCGCCCACCGATTCAAATATAAGTCGTTCAGAGCTGTCGTATACTTTATATAGCTGAGTGTGTAACACATCGTTCAGGCCAACTTCAGCGTCTTCATTGTTAGCTTGTGGGCTCCTCCAGGTCTCTACTTTTACTTCTTGTTCGGTGTAACTTTGTACCTGTTCATTACGCTCATCTTGCTGCAATAAAAACTGGTTGTGGTCTTGATACTGAATGGCGCTTTGGGTTTTAGCATAAAGGCGAGATTGATAATCTTGTGAATGCATACGGCTGGCGACTACAGTTTGGCCGGTTAAGTCCGAGCTATTTAATCGCTCTGTTTCAATGGCCATGGATGACAACTGCTTCTTTTCATGGAAAGTGCCTTGATGAATCAGGGCCTGGCTAATCTTCATTTGAACTCCCAGTTAAGAACTTATCACGCCCATAGCGCCTTAAGACTCCCCGAGTGATACGGTATAGACCGTATCGGCCAAAAAACTAAAACCTTAAGCTTTATATACGAAGAGTAACTTGGCTATACTGCAAGCATCCACAAGACAAGGAATGATTCATGGTATGGCAGGCTGAAGAGGTAAAGGCGAGTATCCCCCCTTTAAATATGCAGGGGGGCAAACAAATCTTGGCGCCAGAAGTAGAACGCTATAATCAATATTATGGTTTAGATTTTGAAACCCGCATACCCGATCTTGAGCACATTGTGGGTAAGTTTAAAGCTTCGGGTTTTGATGTGGTGGCCCATGTTTATCGCTTTAAAAAGGCCGCGGGTACCGTTTATATTCATCATGGCTATTACGATCATGTGGGCATTTATAACCACATCATTGAGCACTGTTTGCAGCAGGGTTTTAACGTCTTTATGTATGATTTACCCGGACATGGTTTAAGCAGTGGTGAGCGAGCCGGCATTACCTCTTTTTCTCAGTATGACGATGTATTTGAATGCGGCTTAAAACTAATACAAAAGTACCTGCCGCAACCCTTAGTGGTTATGGGGCAAAGCACGGGCGGGGCAGTGATTATTAATTATTTGTTAAGCCGCGGCATTACTAACCAAACCTCTCCTTTTAAACAAATATATTTAATGGCCCCATTGGTGCGTCCCGTAAGCTGGGCCAGTGGCCAATTTTTTTATTACCTAGTGCGCCCGTTCACCAGCAAAGTTAAGCGCGTATTCGCCAAAAACTCAGGCAATGCAGACTTCTTAAAATTTATAAGCAAACATGACCCATTACAGCCTTTAGCACTACGTACCAGTTGGGTGGGGGCGTTAAAGAAATGGATTAAATTTATTGAAGCCGCAGCGCCTGTAAACTTAGCGGTACAGGTAATACAAGGTACCGACGATGGCACAGTGGATTTCCAGCACAACATGAAAATATTGGCAGAAAAATTTATAGGGCTAAAAGTGAAATATGTGGTTGCAGGCGGTCACCAGCTCGTCAATGAAGAGCCCGTTAAACGCGCTCAAGTCTTAGCGGTTATGACCCCATTGTTATAACACCTTAAGGCGTGCGCGTGTAGTACTTTCACGGCTTTGCCGTTACACTGGGGTCCAGGAAAAATCAAAATAACAAGATGATAAACATCATGGAGCACGGTAGTCATGTTTAGGCCTTTTCGGGTAGTTGCCCTCGTAATTTTTTCTTTAAGCTTAGCTGGGTGCGCAACCTACGGCCAAGATGTTCGTGGTGGTTTAACACTGGCGCAAAATGGTCAATATACTCAAGCGGCCACGGCCTTAGAAAAAGCCTTAGACCCTAAGGGGGATGATCGGCTGTTGTATTACACTGAGCTAGGTGTGGTCTATCACTTGGCAGGGGACTATGAAAAATCTAATCAGTTGTTACAAACTGCCGAACGCATAGCCGAAGATCTATACACTAAACGCATCAGCGATATGCTCACCACTGCCATGACCAATCCTCGTCAAGGGGTCTACCGTGCAGCCGACTTTGAACGTGTATTTATTAATTATTATAAAGCCCTTAACTACTTCATGATGGCCGCCAATGGTCAAACGGCTGCGCAAAAAGAAAAAGCATTAGAAGGTGCGCGCATAGAAAGTCGTCGCATGGATATGATTTTATCGTCCATTGAACATGAAAAAGGCAGCTACCAAGAACAAGCCGACAAAGAAAAATCTATGTTCAGTAAGCTTATGCGTATTTTCGATTTAATCAGCGGCGAGATTATAGATAAAAATGCCATTGTTTATCGTAACGATGCCTTTGGCCATTACCTTGCTGGCGTTATTTACGAGCAGCATCAAGAACATGACGATGCCCGCGTGGCTTACCAGAAATCGGCCTCTCTTTATGAGAGCGGCTATCAAAAGCAATATGGTCTAGACAGTGGTATGACCGAACAAGCTTGGTTTGACACTATTCGCATGATGCAAAAATCGGGCGGCTGGGAAAACGAATGGCCGTTATTAAGTCAAAGCAAACTAAGCAAAGCTAAACGCACCTCACTTCGAGACTTTAATCGAAATGGTCATTTATTGGTCATTGAACATTCAGGCATTGTCCCTGAGCGTGATGAGATGAATATGATCCTTACCGCTGATCTTAATACTCAGGAAATAGTGGTTTCGCCTATTTTAGTGGGTGATAAGGCGCGTCAATTAGATCAACGTTTTTGGTTCTTTGCTTTGTACGCTGATAAGGGCATTAAAGATTTATTAAGTGCCGCGTACGAGCAACGTATGGTGCCAGCCCTTTTACAGTTTGGTTTAGTAAAGCGTGAGTATCTAGGCCCTTTATGGGGTGTGGCCGACGGCTTAGGACTGGTGAATGTTCTTAAAGATGGCATGCGAATTAC
>JAPYOO010000302.1 GCA_029938135.1 Bermanella sp.
AGACGGAAAAATATGGAGTATAGCGGCCAATGTAAGCGGCAGGGCCATTGCCTACGCAGCATTCAAACCAGCCCTGACCTAGTGAACTGGACTGTTAGAACTTCAGGGGTGAATGCAAGCAACTATTTTGTCGACATTATTTGGAACGGTGAGCAATTTAGTGCGGTTACCTATCAAGGAAGCGTTGTTCATAGTATTGATGGCGTGAATTGGTCTATATTTTATGTGGGCAATGACCGTGTAGGTGCCATTGTTTACAGTGGCAGCCAATATGTAATAGCCTCTTATCGGCCGAATGGCACATCCATTAGCAGTGATGGCGAGACCTGGACAGTGCAATCCAATGACGGCTATTTTAAAGGATTAGCCACCAACGGTGCCGTATATGTTGGGGTGAGTAACGGCGGAAAAATATCTTCAAGCAGTAACGACTCAAGCTGATTGCTAGCAGTACCAACGGTGAATTTTTTGCCAGCGCCACTACCGATGAACTTACCTCGGCCATTACCGAGCTACGCACACTTATGGCCAATCAATATGTACTGAGTTATGCCGCTATTGATACCGTAACCAATGGACCCAGAGAAGTGGTCATATGCATTGATAAAGCGAATGAAGATTTAATCGTTCATTATTCAATGCCAGAGGATTTTGGTGAAACACCTGCTGACGATCCAGTTGTAGATGATCCGGCTGTTGATGATAATTCAAATACACCTGAGCCCTCACCCTCGGGTGATGCAACGGCATCCAGTGGTGGCGGTGGTTTAACCCTAACGTGGTTAATGTTGTTCATGTTTGCAAGTTGCGTGCGGCGGGTAAATAAATTTAATGGGTTATGAGTGTGGCTGTAAATTTTAAATGCGACCGAAAGTGGCATAGTTTTACAAAAATTCGCCGCGAATATTGAGTTGCTCTTAACTTAATATTATTTAGAATAAATGGATGAACCTGCCTTCGTATCATTATTAAAGATAGAAGGCCTAGTGACGCACCACTAAACTAAGTGTGCAGCCGTGTTTACTACGTTTAAAGTAGTTTTTTAATGAGTGCCTCAATATCGGCCTTGCCCATATATTTTGGCGCTGCGTGAATTTTCAATGCCTCTGCATAAGACCTTAACGCAATGGTGGGAATGTCTTCTTCTTTAAGGCCGGTTAACTTAGTAGGAATATTAAGTTGCTGGTTTAAGCTCTTAAGCTTGTCCACCACACTTTGTGCTAGTTGTTCTTGAGTGTTAGACGCATCTCCTAAGCCTGTTTCAATTGCGAGCGTTGCTAATTTTTTAGCTACCGTATCTTTTGAATATTCAATCACTAAAGGCAGTAAAATCGCATTGCCTAGCCCGTGGGGCGTGCCATACAAAGCCCCAAATTGATGAGAGATAGCATGAACATAACCCAGCATAACTTTTCTGAAGGCCATGCCAGCGGTCAGTGACGCTTTGGCCATGGCCTGGCGCGCCTCTAAATTGCTGCCGTCTTTGAAGCATATGGGTAAAGACGTAAAGATCCCTTTAATGGCCGCTATTGCTAACGCGTCTGATTCTGGGTTGCTTAGCTTACTAATATACGCTTCTATCGCATGGGTCATGGCATCCATACCGGTCTCGGCTGTGATAGCGGCGGGTAGTGATGCTGTAAGGGATGGGTCTAGTACTGCGGCTTTGGCGACGGTACGGCTATCGATCATAAAACGTTTAGCATGGGTAATATCCTCAGAAATCACCGCGGCATTGGTTACTTCTGAACCTGTGCCGGACGTGGTGGGTATGGCATAAAAGGGCAAGGGCACATTTTTGCCTTTACGCATGCCCATAAGCGCTTCTATCGGTTTGTCGTTGGTGGCGGCCACAATCATAGCTTTTGCTGCATCCATTACAGAGCCGCCGCCCAAGGCAATGGCACAGTCACAATCGTTTTCTTTTAAAACGGCCAAGCCTGCTCTTACGGTGGCAAAAGTGGGGTCTGGAATCACTTCTGAATACACCACCGACGCCACGCCATACTTGCTTAATGCGGCCCTTAACTTTTCGCTATAACCTCTTTTTATGGCACCGGGTGTGGTCACTATTAACGCTTTTTTTAATTCCGACTGGGCCACTTTTTCGGCTAACTCACCCATGGCCGCAGGCCCGGTCAGTACATGTGTATGACGAATTTTCATTAATTTAAGGCCATAACCCATGGCCTTTAATTTTACGTCATGCAGTTTGAATTGTAGGTGTTCTGAAAATGTGGCCTGTGATGTGCTCATAATATACTTCTATGTTGGGTGAGTAGCGTAGAACCCATGCTCGCTGTTGCAGGCTCATTCTTTTATATGCTGGTTAGTCTAAACACTCCTTTTATTAAACACTGTTAAAATTGTTACATTTGGGGAAGCAAGGGGCTCTAAATGGCAATACGCTAATAAAAGAGCGCCTCTATTAATGGATTGTTAGCTAAATATACTTAGCTGATTACTAGCGAAATACGCACGGTTCACTCAATTTGTACGTAATTAATCATAGCGTCCTATTTTGACCTAGAAACTTTGTGCCAATTGAAGGATATTTAGACCCATAATAATAAAAATACGCTGATAGTCAGGCGCCAATCGATAGGAGCAAATATGATAAGTGATATATATTTTCGTTTACTTCTAGATACGATTACCAAAGATCCTTCCATTAAAGAAAAACCTGATAATTTTAAAGACTTCAGTTCGGGTGAAACTGAAGGGGATACCGCGACCACGTATTTTTCATATTTGGTGGGATTTGTTTTTCAAGACAACCCTCAATCAGATATGGGGTTGAGCTTTGGTAAAAATGTGGTGGCATTAAATTTATGTGACTTCTTTAGAATGATCTCCACCGCTGAAACAGTTGAAGAGTGTTTGTTAACCACAGTTAGCATATATCACATATTGGGTTTAATTCCTTATCCTGTTGTTTACAAAGGCCCTGAAGTGTCTTCGGTTGCCATTGCCTTTCCGTATGAGGAAGTATGTGAAGAGTATGTTCGACGTTTTACCAGTGAAGTATTTTTTGCTTACGGGTTAGACCTGTTTCAAAAGTCGGTGTCTAAAGATGTAAAACCCATTAGGATGTTTTTAGATTACCCAAAACCCGATTACGCTGACCAATACCAAGAGCTGTTTGATTGCGAGATTATTTATGACTCGCCCATTTCCCTAGTTGAGTTTCCGAGTTACATGTTATCGGCCACTTTGCCTAACCAAAATAATACCCTGCATAATATTTATATGGAAAAAGCATTTGATAGTTGGGCCGCTACTAAGCGTAATCAAAGTTTTCGTTATCGTGCAATTACTCAACTTATGAGCCAATCACCGTATAACTTCAGCAGCACAAGCTTAGCCCAGGCTATGAATATTTCTACCCGAGGTTTGCAAAAGAGATTAGCCGCCGAAAACAGCTCGTATTCTAAAGTGTGTAAACAGGCCAGAAGGGAACTTGCAAAAATATGTTTATTTCAAAAAGGAATGGATTTTGAACAAACGGCAAATGCACTGGGTTTTCAAACACAAGTAAGCTTTAAGAAATTCTTTAAAGAACAGTTTGCAGGCAATCCTCTTTCAACCCTCTTATCAAAGCCCGAACAATTAGAATCTGCTTAACTTGCCTAGCTAGTTACCCGTAACGCTGTTGCTGGCAGGGCTCGTCTGCTTGAACTCCCAAAAACGTACTATTGTTTATCTGCTGTTTAGTCATTGAGCTGGGGTGGTGCAGCTGTGTGTGACTGTCTGATTGGTAATGGTAGGAGGGTAATGAGTTGACAAAGGAAAGGATGGAAAATATTATCTAGTTCATATTTTCC
>JAPYOO010000303.1 GCA_029938135.1 Bermanella sp.
ATTCGCCCGCTAAAAATTCGATTAAACGCATATCGAAATCTTCGCCGCCTAGGAAAGTATCACCGTTAGTGGCCAATACTTCAAACTGCTTTTCGCCGTCTACGTCAGCAACTTCAATGATAGAGATATCAAACGTACCACCACCAAGGTCGTAAACCGCGATCACTTTATCGTCGATTACTTTATCAATACCGTAAGCCAGTGCTGCAGCAGTTGGCTCGTTGATAATACGCTTAACTTCTAGACCGGCAATTTTACCGGCATCTTTAGTCGCTTGACGCTGTGCATCGTTAAAGTAAGCAGGAACAGTGATTACTGCTTCCGTTACTTTTTCGCCCAAGAAATCTTCAGCGGTTTTTTTCATCTTTTTCAAGATTTCAGCAGAGATTTGTGGTGGCGCGTATTTATCGCCCTTCACTTCAACCCATGCATCGCCATTGTCGGCTTTAGCAATCGTGTAAGGCACCATGGAGATGTCTTTTTGAACGACCTTGTCTTCAAAGCGGCGACCGATAAGACGCTTAATAGCAAACAAAGTATTAGTAGGGTTAGTAACCGCCTGACGCTTAGCAGACTGACCTACTAAGATTTCGCCATCTTCAGCGTATGCAACAATAGAAGGCGTAGTACGATCGCCTTCAGCGTTCTCGATTACGCGTGTCTTTTCGCCGTCTAGTACAGATACACAAGAGTTAGTTGTACCTAGATCGATACCGATTATTTTACCCATTTTAAATCTCCAATTTTTCAAGTGGGACGCGCTGTATAAAGGCGCCCTTTGTGCCCTAAGGCCTGTTAGTTTTTAACTTAACCCTTTAATGGGTCTGGTTATTTTTAATTCAACCCTTAAAGTTCATCGATTGATGAAATCTAGAGGTAATATTTATGCTTTTTCGTCAACCTTTGGAGCAGCCTTAGAAACCACTACCATGGCAGGGCGCAATAGGCGGCCATGATTGGTGTAACCCTTCTGAACCACGTTTAAAACAGTGTTAGGCTCTGAATCTGGAGCCTCGACCATGCTAATAGCTTGATGAAGTGCAGGGTCAAACGGGTGCCCTTCAGGATCAATAGCTTCTACACTGAATTTTTTAAGGGTATCTAAAAGGCCTTTTTGGGTCATTTCAACCCCTTCTAAAAATGGCTTAACAAGCTCATCTTCAGGACAAGACGCCATGGCGCGCTCTAGGTTATCCACAACGCTTAATAGTTCACGTGCAAACTTCTCGGTGCTGAATTTGTGAGCTTTTTCCACATCTTGCTCGGCACGACGACGTACATTTTGAACATCGGCTTTGGCGCGAACGATGTCGTCTTTTAACTGAGTATTTTCAGCAATTAAGGCTTCGTCTGCCGTTAAAGCTTCCTCAGCAGGCTCTACAGTGCCCTCTACAACTTGCTCTTGTCCTTCCAGTTCAGCGTTTTCAGCTTCTTGGGTAGTATTTTCTTGGTCTGACATGGCTTACTCCGCACTTTTGTACAATCTTAATTTGGGCTGGAACCTATATGGGGATGGAAAAAACAGTTTCAAGAGACTTTACAAATCGATTTTATACTGTACATTTAAACAGATGTATAAGCGTACAGGGGCAATTACATGCTAAATCATATTTCAATTAAGGATTTCACGATAGTCGACTCACTAGAGTTGGACTTAAAAAGTGGTTTCAGCGCCGTAACTGGAGAAACCGGAGCGGGTAAATCCATCATGCTGGATGCCCTATCATTGGCCACTGGCAGTAAAAGTGATGCCAATCAAGTACGCCCTGGAGCCACTAAGGCCGAAATATACGCCTGCTTTGAAGTACTGGATAACAGCCCAGTTAAAGAGTGGTTAGTGGCCAACGACATGGATGGCGACCAAGATCAGCTGATTTTATCGCGCATTATCACCAGTGAAGGTCGTAGCCGAGGTTACATCAACGGTCGCCCTGCCCCATTGCAGCAACTAAAAGAGCTTGGTGCTCAGTTATTAGATATTCATGGGCAACACGCTCATCAGGCGCTTTTACAAAAAGACAGCCCGCGCACACTGTTAGACAGCTACGGTGACTATAAAAAACAACTTGAAGAGACCAAGGTCAGCTTTCAACACTGGCAAGGTCTTAAAAGCCGCGTTCATCAGCTGCAAAATATCAATGAAGAAGGGCAGGCCAAAGTTCAGTTACTTGAATACCAAGTACAAGAGCTAACCTTACTTGATTTAATAGAAGGCGAAGTTGAAGAGCTTGAAGGCGAGCAAAAGCGTCTTGCCAACGCTGAAGGACACTTATTAAACGCCCAACAAGCGCTGCACCTTTGCCAAAACGATGATGATCACAAAGATGCTTATCAGTCTATTCAGCATGCATTACAAAAGCTCGACCCGTTATTAGATAGCACACCTGCCCTAGCCTCTACCCATGAACTACTGAATCAAGCTTATGTGATCATTGACGAAGCCTGTAGTGAACTCGGCCATTATATTAATGACTTTGAAATAAACCCCCAACGTTTACAGCAAGTAGAAGAACGCCTTAATGCTATTTATGACTTGGCCCGAAAAAATAAGGTAAAGCCTGAGGCTTTATTTGAATTACACGCCACATTAGTGGCTGAATTAAACGCCTTAAGTGGGCAGGATCAATCTTTAGATGAATTGTTGGTTGAACTTGAAAAAGCGGAACAGGTATTCAGTGGTCAAGGGCAAAGTTTAAGCAGCGCACGTAAAAAAGCGGCTAAAAAACTGGCCGCCGACCTAATTAAGCAGCTTAAACAATTGGCGCTGGATAAGGCCCAAGTAACCTTTGAAGTGGATTCGCAGCCCATTCATAAGGCCAATCAATATGGCTTAGATGACATTCAATTTTTAGTTAGCCTTAACCCAGGCCAGCCCGTACAGCCTTTGCATAAAGTGGCATCGGGTGGTGAGTTATCCCGCATAAGCTTAGCGTTACAGGTATTGATTCAGCAGGGTTCAGACACATTAATTTTTGATGAGATTGACGTGGGCGTAGGCGGCGGTACAGCCGAGCGTATGGGGCGCTTATTAAAACAACTGGGTAAACACAAACAGGTTATAAGTGTGACCCATCAGCCACAAGTGGCTGCTTTAGCTCATCAACATTTACTGGTAAACAAGTTAAGCGCCAATAAACAAACCCGTACTCATATACGTAACCTAAGCCCTGAGCAACGCCAGCAAGAACTTGCGCGTATGCTAGGCGGCTTGGAGATTAACGATTTAACCCTAGCGCATGCCAAAGACATGCTAGGAGCTGCTCAAGCCTAAATTTAGCCTTTCTATTAGAAAGACAAACAGTCTCTGTGTGGGAGAAATGCAAGGATGCACCGCAGATTTACCGCAATTAATCTGCTCTGTTGCTGAATATTGGACGTATTCAGCAATCGCGGTCAACCAGCCTTAGGACGAGGCTTGTTGGCCGTTTTTACGTACAGGATGTACGAAATGCCGCGGTGCCAAGGTCGTGACAGGGATGTTACTTATCAGGACAATGCATGGAGCAATTGTCGAATGGCAAAGAGCGGCGCTGTTCGGGTTAGTAACACCCTAATTAGGTACATTGTGTCGCGACAGATATAAACATACAGCCCCTTATACACACTCTCGTACATAGACTCTCAAAATAGAAAGCGGCCCATCGGTAATTGCTCCCTGCATTACTCTAATACATCACATCCCTGTACATATACGCTCTTTGCCATCCATGGCACCGCGCCATACCGTACATCCTGGGCATAAAAAAGCAGAGCCACAAGGACTCTGCTTAATAATTTCAGCTTTACTCACTC
>JAPYOO010000304.1 GCA_029938135.1 Bermanella sp.
CAGGTCTTGTTTTGTGTATTTAGGTAAAAGGCATGACCTGCCCCTCAGGTTTACAATTATTTAAAAAAATGTGGATTGTCTTAATTAGTGATTTTATGGGGTGCTTGTGCCCCTGTATAAAATATAAAAAGGTATAGTATTTAATTTAATATTCTTACTAAAAACTTAAGCCCCATAATGACTTTAATTAAACTGCAACAGTTTAGGTCTACAGGCCAGTAAAATTTCAAAATTGATGCTTATTTTATTAAACATTCGATTCAGTACACAATATTTTTAGTACCCAGCTGCCTTAACAATGGTGCAGTTAATCTTACATCCCCCAAGGGGGTGAACTCGGTATTACTAAGAAAACTTCCTGAGTTTTATTGTAATAACTGACTCCTTGACCCTGCTAAATATTTAAATTCGATACCTGTTCTTACCAAATGAGGGGGGGGACTTCGTATTTAAAACCATAAAAATAGTAGAGATGAAGAAAACACACTCGTAAATTCATTTAACACTAAAGCAGTAATTGACAGAGGTATAAAAAATGACTATTCGTGTAGCTATAAACGGCTATGGTCGTATTGGCCGCAATGTATTGCGAGCGCTCTATGAGTCTTCTCGTTTCGAAGGGATAAAAATTGTCGCCATCAATGACCTGGGGGATGCTCAGCTTAATGCTCACCTAACCAAATATGATTCTGTTCACGGCCGGTTTAATGGCCATGTCACCATCGACAACAACAAGATGGTGGTTGATGGTGATGTTATTCAAATATGTAGCCAGCCCGATCCATCTAAATTGCCGTGGGCCGCATTGGATGTGGATGTGGTTTATGAGTGCACCGGTTTTTTTACCAGCCGTGATAAAGCAGCTGCGCACCTGGAAGCAGGTGCTAAAAAAGTGATTATTTCAGCACCGGCAAGTGATGTGGATGCCACGGTGGTGTATGGCGTAAATCACCATGTTCTGACGCAAGACAGTCAAATCATTTCCAATGCATCCTGCACCACTAATTGTCTAGCGCCCATCGCAAAGGTGCTTAACGATGGCCTAGGCATAGAGCAAGGGTCCATGACCACCATTCACGCCTATACCAACGACCAAAACCTAAGTGACGTTTACCACAGTGATATTTACCGAGCGCGCTCTGCTACCCAATCTATGATTCCCACCCAAACTGGGGCGGCTAAGGCTGTGGGGTTAGTGCTGCCCGAATTATTAGGCAAGTTGGATGGCATGGCGGTACGCGTGCCCACCATTAATGTGTCGTTAGTAGATTTAAATATTTTGGTCAGTCGTGACACCACCGCCGAGGAAGTGAATGGCCTTATACGGCAGGCCGCAAACGGCGCCATGAGTGACATGCTGGCTTACAATACAGAGCCTTTGGTATCGGTGGATTTTAACCACAATAGTTACTCCTCTAATTTTGATGCAACCCAAACCCGGGTATCGGGGCGCTGGGTAAAGGTTATGTCCTGGTATGACAATGAATGGGGGTTTTCTAATCGTATGCTGGATAACACGCTGGCATTAATGGGCATGTTAAATTCACAGAAAACACCTACTGATGTAAAAACATACGCACCGCTTTCTTAGGAGATAAAGATGCTATCTGTAAAACCTTCTAAACCTTTGCTTAACCCAAAAGCTAAATTAAATGCCAATGTGGAGCGACGCACCAAGATTGTCAGCACACTGGGTCCGGCCACAGATGACCCGGCGGTACTGGAAAAGTTAATTCTAGCGGGCGTTAATGTGGTGCGCCTGAACTTTTCTCACGGCCAGCCGCAAGACCATCGTTTGCGTGCCGAACTTGTGCGTGAACTTGCCCAAAAACATAATAAATTTGTGGCGGTACTGGGGGATTTACAAGGCCCTAAAATCCGTATTGCCCGCTTTGTACATGGAAAAATTTCTCTGGCGGTGGCAGACAGTTTTATTCTTGATGCACAACTGGATCGAGACGCCGGTACTGAAAAACGAGTAGGAATAGATTACAAAGAACTGCCACAGGATTGTGTAAGCGGTGATTTATTATTGCTGGATGACGGCCGCGTGGTGATGGAAGTAGAATCTATACAGGGCAGCTGTATTTATTGTCGAGTAACGGTGGCCGGTGTGCTGTCTAATAACAAGGGCATCAATCGCCAGGGAGGTGGATTAAGCGCACCGTCGTTAACCCAAAAAGACCTGGCCGATATTCGCCTCGCGGCCGACATAGGGGTAGATTACTTGGCCGTGTCTTTTCCTCGTAGTGCAAACGATATAAACCGTGCGCGTACTTTATTGCAAGAGGCCGGTGGCGACGCGGGTATCGTGGCCAAAATTGAGCGCAGCGAAACCGTCACCAACGAAGACGTACTGGATGATATTATCCGCGCGTCTGAGGTGGTGATGGTGGCGCGGGGAGACTTGGGCGTAGAGATTGGTGATGCGCAGCTAATTGGTGTGCAAAAACACATTATAAAGCGTGCCCGCAGCCTCAATAGAGTGGTTATCACGGCCACTCAGATGATGGAGTCCATGATCAATAGCCCCATCCCCACCCGGGCAGAGGTATTTGATGTGGCCAATGCGGTGCTAGACGGCACCGATGCGGTGATGTTGTCGGCCGAAACGGCCGCAGGAGACTTTCCGGTTGAAACGGTAGAGGCCATGGCGCGGGTAATTTTAGGGGCTGAAAAACACCCACAAATACAAACATCCAATCATCGCCTTAATGAAGCGTTCACTCACATAGATGAGAGCATTGCGCTATCGGCCATGTACACGGCAAATCATCTAAAGGGGGTAAAGGCCATCATCTGTATGACCGAGACCGGCAATACCCCGTTGTTGATGTCGCGCATCAGTTCTAGCTTGCCAATATTTGCCTTTTCGCCCCGTAGGAGCACTCAGAATAAAGTAACCATGTACCGAGGGGTTAATCCTGTACCTTTTAACACCCAAGATATGGTGCATGCAAAAATAAATCAGGGTGCAGTGCAAACGTTAGTGACACGAGGAATTGTAAAAGATGACGACCTGATCATTATCACCAAGGGCGACTACGTGGATGTACATGGGGGCACTAATACCATGAAAATTGTTCGTGTAGGACAAGACATCCAGTAAATAAATGCATAGGCCCGCTTTAGTCAGCAAAAGCGGGCCCAAAAAATGCGATGGCTAAGCCTAATAAGAAGGAAGGTAGCAGTCCGAAAAAAAGTTATTTGTAAAAGGTAATACTTCGATTTGTCATTAGAAATGACTCACGCCGATCAGACATCCATGCTTAAAAACCTGCCGTTTAAACTCACTGATTATTTAGAACTGATTGAATTAACGGGTAGAGTCATTCGTGATGATAAACGTGGTCACATTCAGCACAAGATACCGCCTATTCTGCAACGCCTTGGTATAGAAGCAAAAGACTGGATTGAACTGACTACAAAATTCGAGGATAACTTTAAGGATTTAGTGGGCAGTCCAACCCTATTAGACGACGCTATCGCCCTACTCAATCGTAAACGGCGACCAGGCTTACAAAACTGCAAAGCGCTTTTAACTTAATTTAAGCTTTAATCACAAACAGAAACACTGCACTGTGGAAATACTCCTGCCTGACATTTGTATTATCCAGTAAAATATTACAATAAAAGCTGATTTTTATAAAAAATTGTTTTTCACTTAAAGACAAAACCATTCTTAATAATTTATATCGATTTCTTTTTAATTATAACTGTCTTGATTATTTTCATTTGCTCACTGTGCAACACGCTACCATCCACATCCAATACCACGACACTGCG
>JAPYOO010000305.1 GCA_029938135.1 Bermanella sp.
ACAGTGCTCATAATAGATTTGACCAATGTCACTCAGGCGCAGGGATCGTGTGGTGCGCTCTAGCAGTAGTACGCCCAGTTTTTCTTCTAGGCGGCTTACTTTACGGCTAATGTTAGATTTAGGCAGGCCTATACTGTTGGCCGCTTTAGTAAAGCTGCCTTGTTCCACTACTGTGCGAAACACCATCATGTCGTTTAAATCGGACATTGTTACCCCTGCTAGAACCTAGAGTTGCTTTTTTGCATGTTTATGCTTTTTAAGGTTACAAATATACTAACCTCAAATCAAACGAACAAGCTTATATTTAGGAGTAAAACATGGAAATTTTGAAATTTAGTGATTTATCTCAAGGTGGATTTGCCGGCCTAAAAGAGCGCCGCTTTGTCACTGATCGCCGCGTCTTTGGTGGCTCTGTGGATGACAAGGTTTTTGATGGTTTGGGTAATTTTGTGTACTTAGCAGACGCTAATTTTTTACCTCACGGTGAAACCGGCATGCATGGCCATAAAGAAATCGATGTGATCTCGGTGATGGTGGATGGCCATGTAAGCCATGCAGGGTCTTTAGAGCACGGCCAAAGCCTCGAGTCAGGTGCTGCTCAAGTACAGCGTGCAGGCGCTCAGGGGTTCAAACACAACGAAATTAATCCTAATAATACTCAAAACCACATGATTCAATTGTGGGTCATGCCAGATGAAGCCGGAGAGGCGGCAGGCTACAAGCTGTATCAGCCCAAAGCAGGAGAGGTGACGCACATCTATGGCGGGCCTAAAGGGCAGGATGATACCTTTTACAGTGCTACCTCGATTAGTGTGGCCAACCCCGTGGCGGGTCAAACAATTAAGCAGACGGGCACCGTTATGGCATATTTAAGTCGTGGTGAAGGGCAAGTTAACGGTCAAACGATAAAGGCTCGTACTCTAGTTCGCAGCGAAAAAGGAATTGAGTTTGTGGCTCAAGCCGACAGTCAGCTTATTTTGATTTACTTAAGCTAACGTAAATTGTGCTAGACAAGCGATAGGGATATCTTCAAATCATGATTTTGTAACCTCTAAGATCTTATAAGCTGATTTGTCACGCTTAACTTCAAAGAGCGGATTATCGCTTATAAAATCTTTCATACTTGACCATGACCACGTCTGCTGGCTTTCGCACTGTTCTAAAGCGCAATAAGAAAGCGTAAACGTTAATTTAAATTTAGCCTTGGAGTCGCTTAACAAGGCATAAGCTAAGTGTTTGTTACTTGAAACACTGCCGGGCAATTGATGGGTATACAGTTGGTTCAAAGCAGGACTGGCAAATTGGTGCCAACCTGCGCCCAGAGCCCATCGCGGATTATGGGGGCCGTCACCGTTCATGTCTCGGGGTAATATTGGCCCGACTTTTAATAAATGAGCCATAGTGTTTTGCAAATTCTGCGAGATTTCTGGAGCCAAATTGTAATTGACATACGACAAACCTAATAAGCTGATCCCAGCATGATTTAGATCCTCATAGCGTTGCTTAGACAAATCCTTGGGCTTTTGCATTGGCCGATTTAATGACACTTTATCTTGTTTACTCCAACCCTGGTAATACTGAGGTGGCCAATAATGCCAAAGAATGCGCGGTGTTTTCTCTTGGGTAAGCTCCCAGGTATTAATGAATTTTTTAACTATGTTTATGGCACGCCGGTCCAGTGCCTTATTATTATTTTGTGAGGCAACATGGCGTAAAACGCCAGCCCACGTTAAATGCCAATTCCAAGGGGCCCAAATACCGTCGTAACGAAACTGACTTCCGTAGGGAATACGATATAAACCTTCATCCTTCATAAATAAGTATTCGTAGGCATCCACTAAACAACTGGCACTTTCATTAATGGCTTGTTTTAAAGGTGCAGTGCAATGACTCGCCAATTTATCACAGCTCTTGATTAAACTGTTTGAAATCATGGCCTGATTAATCATGAATGAAAGTGGGGTTTTACTGTCGATAGAATAGATGCGTGATGCCCAAGCACAGCCTGGGTTATGAGGCTGTTCAATGCCGATGAATTTATTTTGTTGTCTTAATGTGGCCAGCATCGCATGTGAAGCTAATGTTGCAAAGACATCATGCTGCGTTTTTTCATATAAAACAGCAAGAGCAAGAGTGCGGTAGGACTGACTCCAACTTTGCTTTCCAGCTTCGTCTGATGCAAGTGACATGGGTTCCCCAGTCATTTTCATTAAACTACCACTTGTTGCATGATAAAGTTGTAAGGCGCTGGTGGTGCCGGAAATACTTAGTATGGGAATACTGTTTTTGTGTTTTATATTTTTTTTATTCCTTAAATGAAAGGCTAATATATGATCATTATTCCCTGCCATCACGGGTGTTAATGTATGGCTGCTAAAATCTAGAAGCTGAATGTCACTACCTTGTTGGGTATCGCAATAGGTTTGCAGTAAAATACCAGATTTTATGGCTTTGGAAGAAAGTATCGAGCAGTTTTCTAGTTGACCAATAGTTTCAAATGACGTTTGTATGGCTCCTGATGATAATCGTAGGTATTCAAAAAAAGAGGTAATCCGTGTTTTTTGATGATAAACCGAAACAATCATTTTTCGGGATTTAAACGCTACAATTTTAACTTGAGTAAGGCGTGGCCAGGTTAGGATTACCTCATTATTATAGATAAGTTTAACTAATGACTTGGGTCCTTTGGTTGTTCGTATATAAACAAAGTCCCCTTTTTTATCAAATCGAAAACTGCCAATTCGAGACACATCTAAGATATCGTAGCCATCCACAAGCACCTTTTCACCAAAGGTCATAGTGGACCGATATGCGCCTTCTTGCCAATAGTTTTTCAGAACTAGGTCACCTTGTTTAGCCACGGAAATAAGGCCTTTGGCGTGAATACCTTTACTTGTCATATTTTTTGTTGATGTGTTGTAAGAAAATCCATTGGTTTTATTTTTTATGATCCAGTCGGAATTATCAATGGCATGGGTCTGGTTGAATAAAGTCGTAATGAAAAATAACAAAAATATATATTCAATGAGGTTTTTCATAATGTTTATCCTATTACAAAATACGTGATTTACATGCCATAGATATATTTATGGCTATGTTAGCTTGCAACTAAAAATTAAAATAAATGAACTCAGTCAAGTTGTTAGAGCTGTATAAGTAATACAAGCTAGTTGAGATCATCAGTAAAATGGCAGTAGACCAAGCTTTCGTAGGGTGCCAAACTAAAGCTTTTCTAATATAGGCGGTTAAATCATAATTTTTAATGCCCTTTGGCAGTTTTAGTACCGGCTGGTATTTTTGTGTCAGCACAATAGAGTTAGGTAAGTAAAATACCACGGCAAGTAATGTGACAATATGCCACCACAAAATGTCGCCCTGATTTAGAATATCCCCCCATACTTTATAAGTATAAAAGTTTGTTTGACCTGACATGCCTTCCAATATAGCGAGGGCGGAATCAAAACTTTCGGCTCGGAAAAATACCCAAGCGATCATGACCACTAAAAATGTGAGTAGTTGTGAAAGGAAATTGGGTAAAAAATCTGGAACATAACTAGGTAATACTATATTTTTGGTTAATGCGCTCCAGCCATGATTAACGGTTAAATATACCCCGTGCAACAGCCCCCAAAAAACAAATGTCCAGCTGGCGCCATGCCATAATCCGCCCAATAACATGGTGATTGTTAAACTAACATACTGTCTTACCTTGCCAGAGCGACTTCCTCCTAATGGAATATACAAGTAGTCCCTTAAAAA
>JAPYOO010000306.1 GCA_029938135.1 Bermanella sp.
CCGAATTGGATGCCAAACGTGCCATTGATCAAGGGACTCGTTTAGCTGCTGAGATTTAATTTAGCCTAAACTTTTAGCCTTTACAGTCACATGTTTTAGCCCAAGTCAGTATCAACTGACTTGGGCTTTTATGTTCAGGATGAACGGTATGACGCGGTGCCATGGATGGCAAGGAGCGGCGTTTTCCGGTTGTCACGATAAGTGATTAAAACACTAGGAGTAATATTTTAGAGTATATGTAAGATGCACGGACAGGATTTTGTTCAAGACAAATCCTAAGTACCCACATCCATGTGGGTCGTATGACGCGGTGGCAGGGATGCCAAGGAGCGGCACTTTCCAGCTGCAACAGTCTGACATTTAAATAATATTATATAGCGCCCTGCACGACCCTAATAAACATCATTCCTAATACCGTCACTTCTCATAACCCCCACACCAACGTGCCCCCTTCAAACTCTTCTGTATGGTCTATATTTAAAGGTGTGCACAGTGGAGTGATGATACATGAACATAGGTTTTGCCATGTGGCTCAGTGTGGGCTGTATTTCTGTGATAATGCTTTCGGTTTCCTGGTTTTTTAAAGATAAACCTACAGCACGACCTGCTTACTTAGCATTCAGAGTATTTTCACTGGCAATGCTGGCGTTATTTGTCGTTATTGTGATGGCAGACTACTGGGAAAATTCGTTTATTCGATTACTGGCAAACGTATGCCTTACTATTTCGGCGGCTAGTTTATTGTTGGGCATATTGTGGCGCAGTCAAAGTTCTATACCGAATTCAGTGGTGTATTTATGGGCACTGGCTTTTGTTATAGATAACATCCTTTTAACGAGTGACAGCTCAGGCCCCAGCTATTTACTTGAAACCATAGGCGCATTAATGGCGGCTTATGCATTATTTAAACGGCCGAATAGAAACGCCGGCGATAAAGGAATGGTGTTGGTATTGTTGGTGTGGGTAGGCGTGTTTGTGTTTGAGTTTAGCATGGGGTTAGAAAGTCAACACACAGACACGATGGAAAACTCCTTTGCGTTAGTGCTAGCGCCCACTTATGTGAGTGGACTGGTGATGTTTTTGATCTCAAGTTACATGTTAGATGCCCAGCATGCATTGGGCCTGCTGGCCGCCACAGATTCCATGACGGGATTGCATAATCGCCGCCACTTCTTAAAGGAGGCGCAAAAACTATTAAAATCGGCCGATCGCTATCAATATCCCATGAGTATTTTGATGTGCGATATCGATCACTTTAAACAAGTGAATGATAATCACGGTCATGACACGGGTGATAAAGTCATTAAAGCGTTTTCAGAGTGTCTTAAACGTATGATTCGCACCGACGATATACTGGCCCGCTACGGAGGGGAGGAATTTGTGGTTTTACTGCCCCAAGCCAATGACTTGGCTGCCATGTTAGTGGCTGAACGCATGCGCGAAGAGGCTGAAGTTTTACGCATTAAAGCTCATCAGGGAAATATTGTGCGTTTTACCGCAAGCTTTGGGGTGTGTCAGATAAGCGATTTTAATAATATTGAGATCAGTGTGAAGGAAGCGGATACGGCCATGTATGAAGCCAAGAACAGTGGGCGTAACCGGGTGTGCCTGTACGATAATCCCGACGTATAGCATCGATGAAGCTAATACCTAACCATATCAAGCACAAGAACGGTGGTTCGTAATCAGTGAGTCAACCGCTCCTAAAAAGGAGGCGGCTGGTAATAATATTTAGAAGTTCAATTCCATCGAGGCGTACACGTGTAAGTCGTCGCTGTAGTTGTTATTGCTATACAGCAGTGCATCATCATCTAATCTATATTGTAGCGCAGCTTGTAGCTTAACTTGAGTACTGTTTGGCAGTGCAGCGCTGTGATTCACATTTAAATCCAACCTAGAAAATTGCACACCTTGGGAACTTAAATAACTTCCCCAGTTATTTACATGATAATACGCGGCACCAATACTCGTGTTGTTTGCTAGCGTTCTAAGCCAAACCAAAGAGCCACTGCTGTCGGCGGATAAGTTACTTTCTTTACTTACCTTTTCAGTGTTTCCTGCAAAATCATCTTTTGTTTGTAGTCTAGAAAATGACAAAATAATTTTGTTTTTACTATTAATGTTACTGCTAATTTGTCCCTCAAAACCCTTTTGGACTAACTTATTTTTATTGGTTAAAGGATCTTCTAAGTCGAGGCCTTCAGAGATAAGTCCACTTAAGTTATCGTAAAAAACTTTAATATCTAGCTGGCCGTTGATTTTGGGTATTAACCCAAAGTAGCTTATTTCGTGGCTATAAATTTTTTCGTTTAATAACGCACTGTTACCCTCAAGCATGTCGGAATATGGGATGTCGTCATTTGGATTACCATTTACAGTGACATTGGTAAGGATCACCGCACGCTGACCATGTTTTTCATAAAGGCTGGGAGATCGAATTGCCTGTGAATATATAAAACGCAGAGTTTGAATAGGACTTAAATGAACATTAATCGCTACACGAGGTGAAAAATTTTCGCCATTTAAGTCATCCGACTCATACATGCCACTTAAATTAAGCAGTACGCTCTTGCTTAATTTATATTCCACACTGGTAAATACGCTGGAATTTAGGTTATCGCTACGGCCATTATTATAGGTATTTGATTCAAATTCATCTAGGCGCAGTCGCATTCCGGCCACGGTTCTTAATTGATCATTCCAGGTGGCGGTATGTTGATATTCAATTTCTGATTTACTTTCATTGATATTGCTATCTAGGTCACCACATATGGTTGCAGCATCTATTTTACAGGCTCGCCATTCTTGGTTTTGCTTAAATTTTTGGCTGTAGATTTGTAAGTGTGAAAATTGACGGTTGGAAAACTCATAATTATATTTTGACCATACAAATGAATCCTGCGCTTTTATGTCTGCGGGGTTTACATATTCAATAGATAGATCGTCAGATTCTTTTACTAAATTTGTTCCAGTCTTAACCCCTGTCTGCCATTCAACACTTGAATGAGCATTTAACTGGGTAAATGTGCGAATCTGAGTAAACAATGAAGAAACTGAATCTCGGTTGTCCTCTTTAGAATTTGCTAAATAATCAAAGCCGCTCTTGTGTTTGTTGGCCAAAGTAACGTGCACATCCGTTTGATTAACCTTACCCGACAAATTGATGTAAGCATCGGCCACATTACGATTACCAGCACGAAATTTAGCGGTTATGCCTTGTTTTGCATTAGGGTGTTTGGTCAGTATGTTAATGGTGCCCAAGTATGCGTTGGCGCCATAAATAGCCGAGCTTGGTCCACGTATTACTTCAATGCGATCAATGTCTTCAATGGCCAAGGGAATATTGGCCCAAGATACCTGGGCTAACGCAGGTTTATAAATGGAGCGACCATCAATTAATACTTGCAAGCGTCTATGTTCAGCGGCTTGAGTACCGTGATAGCTAACTGAAGGGCTCTTCTCGCCTGTGGAATTGTGGTATCCCACTAACATGCCCGGCACTAGGCGAAAAACCTCTTCAATATCTTTAAAACCTAGGGCGGCAATGGTATCGGCATCAATGACTGTCACTGAAGCGGGGGTATCTAGCTGGGATTGACGCAGACGCGCGGCGGTTAACACCACTGGAATGTCCATCATGGGTTCATCCAGTAGGTTCATATCACTAAAAGCATGCTCATTAAAATCAGGGTTTGCTGTCACCTCACAGGAAAACATCCAAGCCAATAAAAGCATAGGGGCGTTAAAACGATATTTTTT
>JAPYOO010000056.1:0-3782 GCA_029938135.1 Bermanella sp.
CGGTTCCTATCGGGACGGTTACCTTCAGTCTCGCGACGAGGTTCGTTACGATTGTTTCGGTTACGGTTGTTTGACTGGCGCGGTTGAGTATTGTTGCGTGAAGCGTTGCGGTTTTGCGGTTTATTGCGGTTACCCTGGCTCTTGTTGTTGCCATTTTTATTTGCAGGTTTAGCAGTAGGTTTGGCAGCGGGTTCTTCGGCAAACATTGAAGAAAGGGCGGTGCCAAGTTTCGCAAATAGACCTGGAGTTTTTACTGCTACAACAGGTTTTGCCTTAGGCGTAGGGGCAGGTGCACGTTTCTCAGAAACAGCTTGTACTGCAGCTGCTTCCTTTTTAACTAGCGGAGCATTGTCTACTGCAAGTTCTTGCTCGTAGTTAATCTCAAAGCTTGCTACGTCGATTTTGTTGTCATCGCTGCGCATGCGCGAAACTTCAAAATGCGGCGTTTGGAAATTAGGGTTAGGTATGATTTGAAGTTGAGTGTTGTGACGCTTCTCAATATTGCTCAAATCTTGACGCTTGTCATTGCTTAGGAACGTGCTGACTTCAAGAGGTACAACAGCGCGTACCATTTCAGTGTTTTCTTTAGCCGCTTCTTCTTCAATAAGGCGTAATAAAGAAAGACTTAAAGAGCGCATGTCGCGAACGATGCCGGTACCAACACAGCGTGGGCAAACGTGACCACTGGTCTCACCCAAGGACGGACGAAGGCGCTGACGAGACATCTCTAAAAGGCCAAAGCGAGAAATGCGACCTACTTGAACACGGGCACGATCTATTTCTAGTGCGCTTTTAACGCGATTTTCTACTTCGCGCTGGTTCTTGTTGCTGGTCATGTCAATGAAGTCTATAACGATCAGGCCACCGATATCACGTAAACGTAACTGGCGGGCGATTTCATCGGCTGCTTCAAGGTTGGTAGTGACGGCTGTCTCTTCGATGTCTGCGCCCTTAGTGGAGCGAGACGAGTTAATGTCGATTGAGATCAGTGCTTCTGTCGTATCGATTACAATCGATCCGCCAGAAGGTAATTTAACTTCACGTTGGAAGGCTGTTTCAATCTGCGCTTCAATTTGATAGCGGCTAAATAATGGAGTGCTGTCTTGGTATAAACTTATCTTGCTCTCGTACTGAGGCATAACCTGCTGAACAAAGCTAAGAGCTTCCTGGTGTACAGCTTTATCATCAATAAGTACTTCACCAATATCCTGGCGTAAGTAATCACGGATAGCACGAATCACAACGTTGCTTTCCTGAAGGAGCAGGCAAGGGGCCTGACGGCGATCATTGGCGCCTTTGATGGCATCCCAAAGTTGCGTTAGGTAATCCAAATCCCATTGCAAATCTTCGCTCGAACGGCCAATACCGGCGGTACGTACAATAACACCCATATTGTTGGCAACGGTCACGTCACGCATAGCATCACGGATCTGATTGCGTTCATCACCCTCAATGCGGCGAGAAATACCACCAGCACGAGAGTTATTAGGCATAAGTACAAGGTAGCGGCCTGCTAGGCTGATCATGGTTGTAAGGGCTGCACCCTTATTTCCACGCTCTTCTTTGTCTACTTGTACAATAACTTCCTGGCCTTCGCTGATAACTTCTTTGATGTTAGGGCGACCCGATACTGAAGTCTTGAAGTATTCGCGAGAAATCTCTTTAAGAGGTAAGAATCCGTGGCGTTCAGCACCAAAGTCCACAAATGCGGCCTCAAGGCTAGGCTCTATACGGGTAATTCGACCCTTATAAATGTTCGATTTTTTCTGTTCACGTGTAGTCGGTTCTATATCAAGGTCGTAAAGGCGCTGGCCATCAACAAGGGCAACGCGCAACTCTTCTGCTTGAGTTGCATTGATTAGCATTCTTTTCATGTGTTTTTTAGCTCATTATTTATGCGTTCTATAAAACGCAAGGGCGTGAGCGTAATCAAAATATTTATGCGTGCGTTGCGTGGTTTTAAAAACGCTGTGGAATAACTACTTCCACGCAAGGGTGTTAGATCGTCTTTTATATTGCGTCTAATCACCAACACGAAACATAATCTGATGTAGCAAGACCCCTTGCCTAATCAGAACGTATTGTTTTTTCTTAATTGACGGTCAAAATTTCACCGCCAAGTTTAAAATTCCGGGAAGTTTCTATCCAACTTTCCCAAACTTACGTTATTATCCGGCCCAAATATTGTATCGAGTGTTTTTCGACAGGGCCGGATTGCTGAATATAGCAAAGATTGGCATGGCGTCAAACCGCTTTTTCTTGGTTACGGATCGAATATGGCAGAAAATATAAAGCGTGGCGTGGTTTTTGAGGAAATTGAAGAGGATTATAGTGGTCAGCGTTTAGACAATTTCCTCATGACCCGTATAAAAGGGGTGCCTAGATCCTTGATATATCGAATTATTCGCAAAGGCGAGGTTCGTGTAAATAAAGGGCGTATTAAGCCAGATTATCGCTTATGTACGGGGGATTTAGTGCGTATACCCCCAGTAAAAGTGCGAGAAGAGGGTGAGCCGGTGCCGGTGCCACAGAAAATGGCGCAAAATATCGAAAGTGCCATTCTCTATGAAGATGATGTCTTAATGGCCATTAATAAACCCCGTGGAATGGCTGTACACGGTGGTAGTGGTATCAGTCTTGGGTTAATTGAAGCTTTACGTGTAGTTAGGCCTGATTGTAAGCGTTTAGAATTGGTACATCGCTTAGACCGAGATACATCGGGTGTGATTTTGGTGGCTAAAAAACGTTCAGCCCTTACGGCCTTGCATGAAATGTTACGAACCAAGACGGGTATGAATAAACGTTACCTAGCTTTGGTGGTCGGATTGTGGCCTAAACATATTAAAGAAGTTAAGGCACCTTTGTTAAAAAGTGAGCTTAAATCAGGCGAGCGAATTGTAAGGGTGTCGCAGGAAGGTAAGGCGTGTCATACCCGTTTCTCCCTAGAGCGCCGTTTTGAAGGTTATACGTTAATGAACGCTGAACCTGTCACTGGGCGAACCCATCAAATAAGGGTGCATTGCCAATTTGCAGGCAACGCGATTGTGGGTGATGAAAAATATGCCAGCGACAATGAGTTAAAACAAAGTCGTGCTATGGGCAGTAAACGTATGTTTTTACATGCGTTTTCGTTGAGCTTTAAGCACCCTAAAACTCAGGAGATGATGAAGATAGAAGCGCCATTGGACAGTGCATTTAATGACTTTATAAAAGTGTTGACCCCAGTAAACTAATTTTAGGTATGATTTCTAAGGCAAATTAATGAAGTATCAAGCGGTAATATTTGATTGGGATGGCACGTTGGTGGATTCTGCACAGCGTATTGTTGAATCCATGCAGGCGGCTGCCCTTGATAATCAATTGCCTTTGCGAAGTGATTACGATATTCGCCAAATTATCGGTCTAGGTTTGCCCGAGGCGATTATGCAGTTGTGGCCAATACTAAAACCCAATGATGAAACCTTGCAAGCCATGGTTAAGGGATATAACGTACATTTTTTGGCAGAAGTGCGCCCTAAACTGGCTTTTTTTGACTTTGCGGTTGAAATATTAGAGTTGCTAAGTGTGGCGGGTTTAGATGTAGCAGTGGCAACGGGTAAAAGTCGTGCCGGACTAGATCGAGCGTTTAGGGATATGAAAATAGGGCACGTTTTTCGTGATAGCCGCTGTGCCGATGAAACCCGATCTAAGCCCGATCCAAAAATGCTGCATGAGTTGTCACAATCTTTGGGTGTAGATCCAAGTGCGATGTTGATGGTGGGTGACACCGATTTTGATATAAA
>JAPYOO010000056.1:3882-21280 GCA_029938135.1 Bermanella sp.
GGATATTAAATAAGGCATTAAATATGTATCAGGACCCGGTCGATAAACCAGATTCACAGCGCGAGTGGAAACTCATTGAAAAAGTGATGATGAGTATGAATAGCGAGCAAAAGCGTGCTCGCCGTTGGGGTATCTTTTTTAAATCCTTAACGTTCATCTACCTGTTTGCGGCAGTTATGCTATTAACCCCAGATAATATAGGTACGGATAGTCTGGATGTTGATGGTCAATTTACCGCCATGGTTGAAGTAAAAGGAGTGATTGCAGCGGGAGAGGAGGCATCTGCAGACTTGATTGTCACGGGATTGCGCAAGGCCTTTGAAGCCGAAGGTGTAAAAGCCGTAATGCTGCGTATTAATAGCCCTGGTGGCAGCCCGGTACAGTCTGGCTACGTATACGATGAAATTAAGCGACTAAGGGCTATTCATGTGGATATTCCGTTGTATGCCGTGATCAGCGATTTAGGCGCGTCTGGCGCGTATTATATTGCCGCCGCTGCCGATGAAATCTATGCTGATAAAGCCAGTTTAGTAGGCTCTATTGGTGTGGTGGGCTCAGGTTTTGGTTTTGTAGGGACCATGGAAAAATTAGGTGTAGAGCGTCGTCAGTTTACGTCGGGTGAACACAAGGGGTTTTTAGATCCGTTCACGCCAATTAATAAAGAAGAAAAAGTATTTTGGCAGGGGGTGTTGGCTACCACACATAAGCAGTTTATCGACCAGGTTAAAAAAGGCCGAGGTGATAAATTGGCACAAGATGCTAAGCTTTTTAGTGGCCTGATCTGGACGGGTGAACAAGCGCTAGAACTTGGCTTAATTGACGGCCTAGGAAGTCCAGGTTACGTGGCTCGCGAATTGATAGGGGCTGAAAAAATCGTTGATTTTACGCCTAAGCCATCACCGTTTGAGAGTTTGGTAGGGCGTTTAGGTGTTTACGCAGGTAAGGGGTTTGCAGCAGCCATGGGCATGAATGGCTCAGGTTTTGAGCTTAAATAACCGGAATGTGCTGTTGGGTGTTGATTTTACAGGCTTATTTAAAGAATTAAGCTAATTAGTTTTGACACCCCTCATCCCCATGCGTATCATGCCGCCACATGAACCAAGGTTTATTTCCAGTACGTGTTGAGCCACTAAAATGCTTAGAACAAAACACTGAATTCAGTGGTTCTATTGCAATATCTAAGTTAGAACGCCTGCAAGGCTTTTTACATGATAACGGTGGCGAGACCAAAGTTGAGATCCATTTTGACCGAGACGAACATGGCATTGCTTTGTTGTCTGGTCAGTGTCAAGCCCAAGTACATATGACATGTCAGCGCTGCATGAACCCGGTAGCGGTAGAGCTTGAACATGATTTTGAATTGGCCATAGTGGTCAGTGATGAAAAAGCTAAGCATTTACCCAAACAGTATGAACCTGTTATCTGTGAAAATGATTCTCTTGAATTACTTCCAGTAATAGAAGATGAGCTAATTTTGAGCTTGCCAATGTTCGCCTATCATCAATCTTGCGATGATAACGATCTGACAGCAAAGGAAGAGTTGGTACCGGTTGAAACAGAAGCGCCGAGCAATCCGTTCAGTGTGCTTGAGCAATTAAAGAAATAGTAGGGGCGCCTCATGGCTGTTCAAAAAAGTAAAAAATCTCGTTCACGTCGCGGCATGCGTCGTTCTCACGATGCACTTACCACTCGTGCATTGTCTATCGATCCTACGTCAGGTGAGACTCACGTCCGTCACCACGTAACTGCTGACGGTTTCTACCGTGGCCGTAAAGTAATCGACGTACAAGAAAGCTAATTATGGTCACCATTGCTATCGACGCAATGGGCGGGGATTTCGGTCCCCGCGTGACTGCACCCTCTGTTATATCCTCTCTCGAAAAATTCCCAGATTTACATATTTTACTGTACGGCCATCGTGCCAAGCTAGATCCATACCTGCATCAGGCAGCGGCAAACTCACGTCTAGAAATCATCCATACCGATGAGCAAGTCTCTAGTGGTGAAAAAACCTCTGCAGCATTACGAAAAAAACAATCCTCTATGCGCCTAGCCTTAGATGCGGTGCGCTCGGAAAAAGCTCAAGCCATGGTGAGTGCCGGTAATACCGGAGCCCTAGTGGCTATTTCACGCTACGTATTAAAAACATTGTTAGGCATTGATCGTCCGGCCTTGATAGCTAGGCTACCTAATGTGCGTGGGTACAGCTATATGCTGGACTTAGGTGCTAATGTTGAATGTGACTCCGAGAACTTACATCAATTTGCTCTCATGGGCAGTGCTTATGCGCGGGTGTTAGGAGCCGGTAAATCACCTAAAGTGGGCCTGTTGAATATTGGCAGTGAAGAGGTGAAGGGCAGCGAAGAAATTCGTTTAGCCAATGCTAGCCTGAAGACCAGCGAAGTGATTAATTATGTGGGTTATGTTGAAGGGGATGATTTGTACAAGGGTGTGGTCGACGTGATTGTGACTGGCGGTTTTGCAGGCAATATTGCCCTTAAAACAACCGAAGGATTTGTCTTGTATGTAAGTCATGTCATTGAGGTTGCGTTCTCTAAGAATATTTTCACGCGCCTAATAGGATTTCTCGCTATACCTATTTTAAATGGCGTGCGAAAAGCCTTTGAGCCGGATCTAAAAAACAGCGGTGTATTGCTCGGTGTGCAAGGTGTCGTGGTAAAAAGTCACGGCAAATCAGAGCAAGCAGCCTTTTGCCAAGCCATTGAAAACGCGTATACCCTTTCAAAAAATGACTTAATGGATCAAATTTCTGATCAATTGGATCAAGAAATAATTTAACTTCCCTCTTTATTGGCATTCTGGCCAATCTTTTTTGTTTTGTTGCTTTCCTTCAATTACCCTGACCCCCAAGACTATCCGGTAGCTTGATACTGGATCAAATATAATTTGTTTGGAATCAGTGCAATGTTTAAAAGTGCAGTTGTATTTCCGGGGCAGGGCTCACAAAGTGTGGGCATGTTGGCGGACGTTATCAATGAATACTCAGTGGCCAAAGACGCCTTAGCCGAAGCAGATGAAAGCCTAGGCTTTGCTATTAGTGATTTAATTCTTAATGGTCCAGTAGATCAGTTAAACAGCACCAATAATACTCAGCCTGCATTGGTCGCTGTTGAAGTGGCATTGTGGCGCGCGCTTAACGGAGATGTTAAAGCGGATGTTTTTGCGGGTCACAGCCTAGGTGAGTATTCGGCACTGGTATGTGCAGGTGCGTTAGATTATTCAGATGCACTTAAGTTGGTACGTAAGCGCGGCGAACTTATGCAAAAGGCGGTTCCAAATGGCGTGGGCGGCATGGCAGCCATTTTAGGTATGGATGATGAGCTAGTTGAAAAAATATGTGCAGACTGTGCACAAGGCCAGGTCGTTCAGGCCGCGAATTATAATAGCCCGGGTCAAATTGTGATTGCGGGCAATGTTGAAGCGGTAGAGCGCGCGGTTGTTGCATGTAAAGAGGCAGGTGCTCGTCGTGCCATGTTATTGCCGGTCAGTGGTCCTTTTCACAGTGCCTTAATGCAGCCAGCAGCGATTGAGTTTTCGCAGTTCCTATCCGCTTTTGACATTAAAAAGCCATCGGCACCCATTTTGCAAAATGCCAGTAATGAATTTGTAACGGACACAGAGGTGCTGCGCAGTAATTTAATTAAGCAAATCGATCATCCGGTACGTTGGACAGAGGCGATTACCGCACTTGCACGAAACGGGGTAGAAAACATTACGGAAGTGGGACCAGGTAAAGTACTTACCGGATTGAACAAACGAATTAATAAAGCGTTAAATAGTCAGGCAATTCATTCATTGGATGCCATTGCGGCGTTAAAAGGATAAGAAAATGGAAAAATCTATAGCCGTTGTTACCGGCGCGAGTCGTGGAATTGGCGCAGCCATTGCGCAATCTTTAATCGAGGTGGGTTACTATGTTATTGCTTCGGCCACCAGTGAAAAGGGTGTGGAGGCCATAAAAGAAAAAGTGGGTGTAAATGGTACGGCTCACGTCTTAAATTTAGCCGATAAAGAAAGTTGCTTGGGGTTTTGTAAAAAAGCCACTGAATCTGGCCCTGTTGCGGTATTGGTAAATAATGCAGGTATTACTAAAGATACTCTTATGCTGCGCATGAAAGACGATGATTGGGACAGTGTAATTGAAACGAACCTTAGCGGTGCGTTTAGAATCAGTAAGGGCATGTTGAAAGGCATGATGAAAAAGCGTTTTGGCCGCATTATTAATATCAGCTCTATTGTCGGTACTATGGGCAACCCAGGTCAAGCCAACTACTGTGCCAGTAAAGCCGGTATAGAAGGTTTTACCCGTTCATTAGCCCAAGAATTGGGTAGCCGTAATATTACAGTGAATGCGGTAGCGCCTGGCTTTATCGCAACAGATATGACCGACGAGCTTACTGAAGACCAAAAAAATGTCATGTTAGTGAATATTCCTATGGCGCGACTGGGTCAGCCTGAAGAAATAGCCAAGACCGTGAAATTTCTAGCATCCGATGACGCGGCCTACATTACAGGCCAGGTAATCCATGTGAATGGCGGCCTTAATATGGGCTAAATTGATCGGTTAATGTACTGGTTTTAATGCTGCTTTATAATAAATAGTGTTAAAACAATTACTTAGCGTGATTAATGGTGTATTTAAAAGTGTGCGCTCCATTAGAAAGTACTGATTGATGGGCTTTACCCAAGATAAAAGAGGGGTATAATGTTCCACTTTCAAAGTTACTACTTCTGGAGCGTTTTACGCTCTAAATAATAAATAGGATAAGTTATGAGCAGCATCGAAGAACGCGTAAAAAAAGTTGTATGTGAACAGTTGGGCGTTAAAGAAGAAGATGTAAAAGGCACCTCTCGTTTTGTTGACGACCTAGGCGCTGACTCTTTAGATACTGTTGAGCTAGTTATGGCTCTAGAAGAAGAATTTGAAACAGAAATTCCTGACGAAGACGCTGAAAAGTTAACTTCTGTACAAGAAGCGATCGACTTTGTTGTAGCACACTCTTAATTCGAGTTGTGTGAATAAAAACCGCCTAATCATGGCGGTTTTTTTATGCCTAAAAATAAAGGTTTAGTGTTATGTGGGTGATGGAAGACCAACAGTTACTGGGTGAGGTAGAATCGTGGAGTCGAGCTGAACAGTTTGGCGATGGCGTATTTGAAACCTTACTGGTATCTAATGGGTCCGCCGCAGCCTTATCGTGGCATGCTAAACGTTTAGAAGCCGGTTTAAAACGCTTAAAGATAAAAGCACCGGCGAGTAATCTTGAAGACTTAATCAGCCAGTATTTAGTTAAAATGGTTGAGGTGAGCGGTTTAAAAAACGGCGTACTCAAAGTAATAGTAAGTCGTGCTAAAAGTGCCCGTGGATATGGCTTTGATTCAAGTATTAAAGGTGTGGTTAATGCTTTTTATTCGCAACATACCCCACTTGAAAACGATAAATACTTAAAGGGTATTAGCGTTCAGATCTGTGATACCCAGTGTGCTATACAGCGACAATTGGCCGGGCTTAAACATTTAAACAGATTAGAAAATGTATTGGCGAAAAGTGAAATATGCGCCCCCAATTTTGAAGGCCTTATGGCTAATGAATTGGGTTGGTTAATTGAAGGCACCATGAGCAACGTATTTTTTGAACAAAATGGTGTGTTGTATACCCCAGATTTAACCTTGTCGGGGGTAGAGGGTGTGATGCGCACGCTTATTATTCGTTACTGCCATAAAAATGAAATCGAGTTAAAAGTCATTAATATTAAGCTTGATTCCATAGATCAGTATAGCTCAGCATTTGTATGTAACAGTGTTATGGGTGTTTTAGCAATTAACACCTTAAAAAATAGAAAAATGGTCATTGGGCAATTAACCGTACAACTACAAGCGGCCATGCAAAGCGGAGAAATTTATGCGTAAACGAATGGGTGTGATTTTTAGCATGCTGTGTATTTGGGCCTTCGCAATGACAGTGTATGCGGCCTATTTATTGAACGAAAACCTGCAGCTGGATGAACCTGTTGTGGTCAGTATGCAAAAGGGTAAACCCTTATCAAGTTTTTTTCGGGAGCTTGAAAAAAACAACTGGATAGAAGATGCCCGCTGGGTTGTGTTAGTTGCCAAAATAAGTGGCCAGGCGCATTTGGCCAAGGCCGGTGACTACAAATTAACCGCCGACATGAATGTTATGGATGTATTAGCATTGTTGGTTAAGGGTAAGACCGTACAATATAAAATTACCTTAGTGGAAGGGCAAAACATAAAAGAGACACTGGCGCGTATTAAGGCTCACCCGCAACTCAAACAAGATTTACCTAAAAAATTAGATGATCTTATGGTATTTTTAGATTTGAAAGGCCACCCAGAAGGGCGCTTTTTCCCAGATACTTACCTGTTTGATGCCAATACCCGCGCCAGTGAAATATTGGTTAGAGCGCAAATTCGTTTAGAGACGGTATTGGCGCAAGAGTGGCAAAAACGAGCTGAAGATTTACCGTATAAAAACTCTTATGAAGCGCTGGTTATGGCGTCTATCGTTGAAAAAGAAACCGCAGCGGTAGATGAACGCGAGCAAATTGCCGGCGTGTTTGTGCGCCGACTTAATAAAAATATGCGCCTAGAAACCGACCCCACCGTGATCTATGGAATGGGTGATCGTTATACAGGCAATATTAGGCGTAAACACTTAAAAGAAAAAACCGCTTACAATACATATCGGATGAAAGGTTTGCCGCCCAGCCCCATTTCTTTAGTGGGCCGTGAAGCCATACATGCAGCACTGCATCCAGCGGCGGGTAAAGAATTGTATTTTGTTGCTAAGGGTAACGGCCGCCATTATTTTTCGGCCACGTTACAAGAGCACAATAAAGCGGTGCGTGAATATCAAATTAATCGTCGAGCGAAGCAGTATCGTTCTACGCCTGATCAATAGGTTGTTGTAAACATGCATTTAAATGATCCAATGCTTGGGCGTTTTATTACGGTTGAAGGAATTGAAGGCGTGGGTAAAACCACCAATATTCAATTTATTCAAGATTGGTTAAAGAATAACAATATTCCTTTTATTCAAACTCGTGAACCCGGCGGCACTGAGTTGGGTGAAAAATTACGCGAGATGCTATTGCACGGCGGCGACGTGTGTGACGACGCTGAATTGTTAATGATGTTTGCATCCCGTGCCCAGCATTTAAGCGAAAAGATAAAACCCGCGTTAAAAGCAGGCACCTGGGTTATTTGTGATCGCTTTACCGATTCCACTTATGCCTATCAAGGTGGTGGGCGAGAACTTAAACTTGAAAATATTAGCCAGCTGGAAAAAATGGTGCACGCTGGCTTGCAACCCGATTTAACATTATTGTTAGATGCACCGGTTGAAATCGGCCGCGCACGTGCCGCCAAGCGCGGAGCCTTTGACAGAATTGAAGCTGAAGATTTAGCCTTTTTTAATCGAGTGCGCAATATGTTTTTATCCCGTGCCAAGGCATATGATCGTTATGCGGTAATTGATGCCGCGCAGCCCTTAAAATCTGTTCAAAGCGCCATTCAGTTAGAGTTACAAAAGCTGATGACGAAGGCGGATAATCTATGAGCGCTAAAGTCCCCCAAGCATTGCCCTGGCTTGCGCCCATTTGGCAGCGATTAAGCAACCAGATTCAAGACAATCGTCTAGGTCATGCTTTATTGTTTTTGGGCCAAGAAGGCTTGGGTAAACGCGTGATGTTACGTGAATTTGCACAACAATTGTTATGCTTAGACGCAAGTCCCGCTAGGAATTCGGGCCCGTGCGGTCAGTGTGCCAGCTGCCATTTGTTTAACGCCGGCAGTCACCCTGATTTATTCATGGTGGAGCCAGAGGAGGCCGGCAAGCAAATTAAAATTGATCAAATTCGCAAAGTCACCGACTTTGTAAATACCACACCCCAAAAGGGCAATCATAAAGTGGTATTGTTAGGGCCCGCCGAGGCCATGAACATTAATGCCTCTAATGCGCTACTTAAAAGCCTAGAAGAGCCCAGTTCAAAAACGACATTATTATTGTATAGCCATCAACCCGGTAGTTTGCTGGCCACAATCAAGAGTCGCTGTCAGTTATATTCGGTTTATACGCCGCCATGGCAGCAGGCACTTAACTGGCTAGAGCAAAATAGTCAGCAAACCCGTCTTGAAAGTGCCTTAAGATTAGCCAAAGGGGCACCATTAAAAGCCATCGATTTAATGGAAGGCGAGGTGCATGTACAATACATGCAGTTCTGCCAAGATATGATCGATTTACAGCAGGCTAAAGCCAATTGGAGCGCCACCCTCACTAAATGGAAGGCGTGGGACAGTCATTGGGTTATGATGTGGTTTTACGAGCTAGTATTAGATGTACAAAAGATACAAGCGGGTTTAACGCAAGACACACTGGCGATTCAAGAGTTACAGGGGCAAACAGCTCAGGTGGCTAAAGTAAGTCAATATGGGCAAGTGCAAACCTTGTTAGATAAGCTGCTTGATAATCAAAAAGCGCAGCTAAGCCAATCAAATCCCAACCCGGTGCTCATAATTGAGACCTTGTTAATTGACTGGTTGTCCCTGTTGGGGCAATCTGGACAAAGAATATAAGAGTAGGCACACCCTAATGGCGTCAAAATTTGGTCCAGGTAATGGTATTTTATCGTTAACCATTAAAGATAAAGCGGTGTTATACGCCGCTTACATGCCGTTCATTAAAAATGGTGGTTTGTTTATACCCACCAATAAAAATTACACGATGGGCGACGAAGTGTTCATGTTGTTGAATATAATGGACGAAGCCGAGAAAATCCCAGTAGCCGGTAAGGTTATTTGGATTACACCTAAGGGTGCGCAAGGCAATAAGGCCACAGGAGTTGGTGTGCAATTTGCGGATGACAACGCGGCTCGTAATAAAATAGAAACCCATTTGGCCGGTAGTCTTACCTCTGACCGTCCTACTCATACGTTGTAAGCCAAAATCGTTTAAAACCCATCGTTTAGCTGAGTTTACTTAATATAAGTGGCTCGGCCGTACCAATTCTTATTGTATCCTTTCACATAACATTAAATTAACGGCAAAGCGGTACACTTGGTCGCGCCAATCTATTGACTGTCTAATGCGTTCTGCCTAGTATCTCGCGCAATTATAAATATAAGTGTTAATAGGGATTGTTGTATGACTCTGTCGCGTCTAAGGAAAGCTGCGCTGCTGGCCTGCCTGTGTGCTTTTCAAGCTTCTGCGGTGGCCAATGTCCTTGAAGAATATCAAATATACGAAGCCGACGTAGATGGCGATACCGATTATTTGTTAAAGCTTTCCCCCGAAGAAGTAGAAATCCCCTACGATATTAACCTGCAACTTGAGCGCTCCGCTCAACAATATTTATTAACAAAAGAAGATGATGGCTCTTTCACGGTCACGGCCGTTAATAATCCAAATGCCAGTTGGGCGTTAATAGAAGGGGATTTTACCGCCATAAATTACACCGCTGGCGGCGAATTAGAAGTAGCTATTCGAACTTATGGCACCGACCCCCAGGTTATAATTACCAATCAAACAAGTGATGGTGTGCTAGCAACCGGTGCCAGTGTAGCCAGTCAATCCCTAGAAAACAGCGCGCTTGCCAGTATTGTAGATTTAAACAGTGATGGCCTAGACGATGTAGTCATCGCGGGCGATCAAGTAAATGCATTAAGCAGTGCAGGCGCAAGTGTCTCACTGAAACATGAAGCGATTCAAAACCTAGCCCCTAAAACGTGGGCAGGAACCGACGGCGCAGCCCATGCCGCCATTAATATTTATATGCCAAAAGAACTGGGCCCTGTGCCTAGTATATCGCTGCAATATTCCAGTAATGCGGGCAATGGCCCGGTTGGAGTGGGTTTTAATTTAACCGGCACCTCTAAAATTCATTATTGCCGCCCAGCAGCTGATGTAGATGGCACCATGGCGGCCACGCCCTTTACCGATGAAGAGCGTTTGTGTTTAGACGGCCAATATCTAGTGCAAACAGCGGGCGCCAGTCGTTTTGAAGACAATGCCACCTACATGACTGAAATTAGTAATCACGCACGTATTCGTTACGTAAATGACAGTTCACAAAATAAATTTGAAATGCAGGTGAAAGGCGGTGGCAAACTTATTTTTGCCCATGCCCGTAAACATGATCAAGATTTAACAAAAACCATAGAGTGGTATTTAACCCGTGCTGAAGACGAATTTGGTAACGGCTATGACTATTCATACAAATACGCCACACAACACCAATATTTACCATTATTGGAAAAAATTGAATATGGCAGTATTACGGTAGATATACTCTGGGAGGCCCGTGCGGGCAAACAAGCCCATGATAACAGCGCTAAATCTACAAGTTTTAATGATGAGTATGTTGCTCACCGTGGTGGCGCAAGCACCGTTATGCGTGATCGTCTTTTAGATATTACAGTTAACCGCGATAGCACAAAAGAACTGCGTAAATACCTATTGAAATATGGCGTTAATTATAATGGCCAAAGCCAATTAGAGGCGGTGACGGTATGTGCATTGAATGCTTCTTGTATTGATTCGTTATTTAATTGGCATGAAGGGCTGGCTACATTTTCAACACCGACTTCACTGGGTGTAACTACAAAAAAAGAAGAGCAAAAAGCCCAATTTTTAGATATTAATGGTGATGGTTATGTGGACGTTATGTACCCGTCAACTTCAGGGCAGTGGAAGTTTAAGTTGGGTTCAGTAAGTGGTTTTGGAATTGAAAAGCCTACCGGTATTACAATTGGATCAGGGGTGTTTGCAGATTACGCAACTCCAATTAAATCAGGCTACGACCATATTCAAGGTTTGTTGGTCGCCGACCCTAAAGTTGGGGGTAAATTACAGTCTATTTTAGCATGTGTGAACGGCGAAAATATTCATGCCTATGCTTCTACTGCTGAACAGTATGCAGATACAAAAGACCTTACTTTCCCCAATTGTGAAAGTGTAGCAGGCGGTGAACTTCAGTATATCCCCCGTATTAATTGGTATGTATTGCATGCCGAATTTACCGATGGCACCTTTAGTAAATTTAATTACCAAAGGCTGGGTGTGACTGATGCAGATAAGAACAATAATAATGTTAATGGCTTGTCCACATTAGGTAATCGTCTAACGGTAACAGACGTAAACAAAGATGGGCAGCAGGATATTATCGTAAACTATGAAGCCGAAATAATAGACTATTGGTATCGATTATATGGTTACCCATATGTACAAGCGGCTGGTGAAAGAATTAGTGTATTTATTGCCGATGCACATATTACCGGCGCTACAACGTCTAGAATAAGCTATAACGAATTTACGGTTACTGAGCCTGTAAATGGCAGTTTTGATGGAAGCTTGAACTTTGTAGATCTAAATCATGACGGCATTTTAGATATTGAGAGATGCTCTGAAGACAATACAAGTTTTAGCTGCAATCAGTACATGATGAATTTTAATAATGATAAATACACTGAATACATGGCGTGCCTGGATGACTCGTCGTGTGCTTCCAGTCTTGAGCATACCGACATTATCACTGCTCAACGCCAAGGCGTGGTTCAACCAAGTAACAAAAAAACTAAGAGTGTTGAATACACAGATTCGGCAACGGGAAGCAAGAAAACCAAGTATATGCTTTCGCCAAATTACTATGCTGATTTTAATGGTGACGGTGCAACCGATAAAATGCAACTTACGGCCGCTGGCATGGTGGTGGAATACTCCTTACACAACCCAGAGAATGAAACTCAAAAGTATACCGTTGTAAATTATGCGCAAATACAAGGAGACCCGTTTAAGATTAGGTTGCTTGATTACAATGCCGATGGTCTTACCGACGTATTGGCAGAAGATGACGGTGCACTTAAATTGTTTCAAGCGGTAAGAGTAGCGGCTACTGGTAGCTATGGGCGCAACATTGATTACATAGAGCAAACCGTTTTAGACAGTAACCCAATTCCTTCCAACAGTGCTGCCGGTATTGAATACAGTGAAATGCTAGATAGTAGCGTTTCATCGAGTGATATCGTTATTAAATTGTTGCCAGTATTACAATATAAAGATATGCCAACGCCTATGGATTATAATGGCGATGGCATAACTGATCTTGTTTATTTTGATGGGCAGGAACTTTTCACAACGCAACGTGCCAATAATTTTGTTAACACCAGCAAACTCCACACCATCACCGACTCATTTGGCAACCAAACCAAATTCACCTACCAAAAATCGCAACTTGAACCCAATACCGATTACGACGATATTCGTTTCCCATACGTGAACATTGCCAATACCACCGGCCTAGTATCTAAAATGGAATACGGTAACGAGCAAACAGGCTACCGCGCCACCGACTATACATTTTCAGGCGCCCAATACCATCTACAGGGCCGTGGCTTCATGGGCTACGGCAAACGCACCTCTACCACCCAAATCAGTGCCAATGAAACTATAAAAAGCGTAGAAGAATTTGAACAGCATTTTCCCATTGCAGGGGCCGCCAAAAAACAAAGCCAATACTGGACAGATAAAAACGCAGTAGAGCGTTTACTGTCATCCTCCACCAATAACTGGTTATCTAAAAACCTAACCCAATTTAGCAGCAGCATTCACATGCCTTACTTACAAAGTACGGTAAGTGAGCAGCGTGAACTAAACGGCATAAAAACAGGTTCATCAAGCGCCACCCTAACCCATGATGACTTTGGTAACGTATTAACCCAGTACAAATACAACCGTAACGGCGCCAATGCATTGTTGGCCAGTCACTCGGTAATTAATAAATACCAGCACAGCCAAAGTGGCAGTAACGACGATATTGATAATTGGCGCGTCAGCTTTTTAACCCAAAGCAAAAGCACCCGTACCGCAAGCGGTAAAACCACCATTCAAACCAGTGATTTTACCCCTAAAGGCAATACCCATTTAGTGGGCACCAAAATCGATTTAGTAGGCAGCCAACAAGAGCTAAAACACACGTACGGTTACAACGATGCAACCGGTGTATTGCTAAGCGAAAGCCTAACAAGTGGGGCAGGGGTTACTCACTCTATTACCACTAAAACCCCATTCACCAACAGCAATTTTGAACACGGTTATTTACCCAAAACCATTCAAAATGCCACCGGTAAAAATGCAACACTGGTTTACGACACCACATGGCACAAGCCCACAAAACAAACCAGTGTGCAGGGCCTAAGCCAACAAACCAGTTACGACAACTGGGGCAGTGCTTATAAAACCCTAAGCCCACAAGGGGCTATTAACTTAAGCCTTACTAACTTATGTGCGGCCAATTGCCCAGCGGGTGCGTATTATGTTTCAACCCAATTGCAAATGCACAAAAGCCAAAAAGGTTTCTTGGCACCCCCACAATTCACCTACTACTCGGCCCTTGGCCGCGTATTAAGAGAAGAAAGCCTAAACGCCAACAAAGACAGTATTATTCAAGATTACCAATACAACCTATATGGCCGCCTCACCCAAGCCAGCTTGCCTCATGTAAAAGGCACCAGCAGCGATGACATTAAATGGGTCACCTACGATGAATACGACGCACTAAACCGTAACCTGCAAATTAGCTACCCAGATGGCGGTGCGGTAAATAATACCTTTGTAGGCTCAACCACAGGCACCACAGCCACCAAAACAATCACCAACCAGTTACCTCAACCCACTGGTGGCACCGAGCAACAAATCACCACCACCCAAACCAACGCCATGGGCCAGGTAACACAGGTAGAAAACCCCCAAAGCGGTTTAAAAAACACCTACGTGTACGACGCATTAAGCAACCTAAGAACGGCTTCTGTTTATGAAGGCACCAGCTTACTTAAACAAGTAACCGCAACCTACAATACCGCAGGCCTAAAAACCCAAATAAATGACCCAGATACCGGCATTTATAACTACCAATACGATGGTCTAGGGTTAATGCGCAAGCAAACTGATTCGCGCAGCAATAGCTATGTATACAGTTACGATAAATTAAACCAGCAAACCCAAAGCACCCTAAACGGCACGCTAGACGCCACTTGGGTATACAGTGACGCCATACCGGGTTTGTTAACCCAGCGCTACAAAAGCGGCTTTAACGAAAGTTATAAATACGACGCCTTACACCGTATTAAACAGGTAAGCACCCAGCTTAAAAACCTAGCCGCTCGCCAATTTAAATACACCTATGATGCCGCCGGGCGCATGCTGCAAACACATTACCCCAGTGGTTTTAGTGTTCAAACGCAATACAACCCGCAAGGTTTTTTAATTGCGTATCAAAACCCCAAAACCCAAGACAACTACTGGCAAGCACAAACCATGGATGCCTTTGGTAATTGGGTGGGCGAGCGCATGGGCAATGGCATACAAACCCAGCGAGTTTACGACCCCGCATCGGGCATGTTGGCCAGTATCAAAAGCACGAAGAGCACTGAAGGCGACATTCAAAACCTTGATTACACGTGGGATTCAAACGGCAACTTGCGTAGCCGCACCCAAGGCGCACTAGCCGAAGCCTTTAGTTACGATGGTGTAAACCGATTAACACAGGCCCATACCACAGGGTTGGTAACAACGGGCACCCGTACCCTAAGTTACCAGTACAGTGCCTTGGGTAATATGACCTATAAATCCGATTTGTCCGATGTTAACGGCATGACCTACGGTACCCAAACAGGCACCGGCATTAACGCAGGGCCAAGCCGTTTGTTAAGTGTTAATAAAGATAACGCGCTGCTATACAGCTATCGCTACGATGGCAACGGCAACATGACCCAGCGTGGCAATGTAAACGCCAGTTACACCGCTGCTAACAAACCTTCTAAAATTTGGGCGGGCAATTCAGCCAGCTATCAAGAAAATAGTTTTTTATATGACACCGACGAGCAGCGTTTTTATCAGGCCCAAAAACAAGGTACCAACACCGTACGCGAAACCTATTACTACGGCAGTGGCTACGAAGAAGTCTTTGATATAAGTAGTGATACGGACTCGCAAACCCTCATTAATACCCACAAGCAAAAAGCCTACGTGGGCGGGGTGATGATTCATACCTATACCCAAAGTGATGATGCAAGTGAGCTGGGGAAAATAATCGGCAAGCGTGCCGATATTCAATATTTGCATCATGACCATCTGGGCAGTACCCAAACCATTACCCATGCTGATGGGCATGTATTGCAAAGCCTAGCGTACGATCCGTTTGGTAAGGCCCGTAATAAAAATTGGGAAGATGTAGGTGTGGCCAGTGAAACCGACCCTGATTGGGGGCGAATTTCGTTGAGTCATACCAGTACCGGTTTTACCGGCCATGAAATGTTGGCCGACTTTGATTTGATTCATATGGGAGGGCGTTTATACGACCCTATCGCTGGGCGCATGATGTCGGCGGACCCGTTTGTTCAGGCTCCGTTTTTTGGGCAAAGTTATAACCGGTATTCTTATACTTGGAATAATCCGTTGAGTTTGATTGATCCTAGTGGGTATGTGACTTTTGCGCCAGTTAATGATGGATCTGATAACAATTTACTTTCACAAATTTCAAACAATAATACAATTTCGCAGCAATTCATAAGTAACAGTATAAATTGGAATTTAGCTTTAAATTACAAGTTGGACACGCTAAATAATTTATCAGCAGATGTTAAAGTAGAGTTGGCTAGCCAAGGTATTGATATTAATGTGGCCCTAGCTGGTTATGACGGCCCGACAATGTCTGTTACAGATAATATGGTTGCTGAATTAGATGTCAGTAATATTATACTGAATGCGATTAATGGGACGCATAATGATGGAAAGTTTGGAATTTCATATAATGGCCATAAAACTTTTATAGCCAATGATGAATATGAAATGAACCTAGGGTATGGCCCGATTGGTGAACTTAAAAGTGCATGTTCGACTGATATTTGTAGTATGGGTGCTGGGCCGAAACTACCTCTGAATAAAAAAGACTCTATTGATTTGACGTTTGTCAAAATTAAAGGTGTAGAGCAGGCTTTTATTCAATATAGAAATATGGGGCTTAAACAAGTTGAATATTACATGCCAACTTTTTCTATTAGTAGGGGGGTTGGGCCTAGTATTAAAACAGGACGAAGTAGGACGTTTGATTTTATAACCCGGAAGGTTCCAATATGGGATACGGAGTTCGATGATTTTGGAATTCAAATTGATGTTTTTGGTGGTCTTGACTCGGAGGTAATAGGAATTGATTACTAGGATTGTATTAATAAAAATAGTGTTTGTAATCGTTGTTTTTGTAGTTAGTTATATGAATATTTTCTCTCAGCCACGAGGTATTGCAGATAAAGCACGTGGGGAGTTTACCAAACTAACGATGGAAAACTATATTAAAGATAATAGTGTGTTGGACTATTCTGTAGGTACACCAGCTTGGAATCATTTTTTGAATGTTGTTAAACCTGATGGGGATGAATTGAGAAAAAAAATAATTATTGAACAAACAAATAACCGTTTGCTCATCTGGGCTTTAATAATGTTTGTTATTGCTTTGATTCCAATATTCGGTTATTGGTTTTCTATAATATTTAATGGCTTATTGTTGGTGCTTGTTGCTATTGGCTATGGCGGAGTTTTGTTCTTGTTGCCAATGATAAGTTTCATTGCAGGAGTATATGTTAGGGATATTGTTCTAAATAAGTTAAATAGCACAAAGGGGCCAGAGTAATAAAATCACAAATCAAAGGGGTGCAGGGTCATTGAATTTAGATGGCTAACACGAGGTTCTGCCTTCTCCCCTAAGAAACACCGCGCATAAAAAATTGTTAGTTTGATACGAAATCAAAGGGGTCAGAGTCATAGCACGGCAGCGGGGTCAGGTCTTGCGTTTTGCCCTAAGAATTAAAAATCATCAGGCTTAAGGGTTTGATGGGCAATGAATAGAGAAATGTTCACCACTTGAATGATTCAAATGGTGCCAACGTAAATTGTTTGAAAAATAAGAAAACGCAGTTAGCGCGTTTTATAAAAATAAAATATCTACATTTTTAGGATGCACCATGAAAAGGATTTTCCTTTCACTTTTATTGTTATTGCAAATAGGCGTTTTTAATAACGCCGTGGCCAATATTGGCTCCAGCCCAGCCATTGATAATGCGGGCCGTATGGTTTTTGCGCGCTCAACAGACGGTGCCAGCAACAGCACGAGTCGCGGGGTCAGGTCTTGCCTTTTGCCCTTGGGGAAAAACAGCACACCGAATGACAGTTTGATGCGCCACCAATAAGAATTAAAAACGACTTGAATGATTCAGGTTGTGAAAACGTAAACGATTAAAAATAAAAAACGCCTAAGCGCGTTTTATAAAAATAAAATATCTACATTTTTAGGATGCACCATGAAAAGGA
>JAPYOO010000057.1:0-2349 GCA_029938135.1 Bermanella sp.
ATGTTGCCACTGAATGGTTTTTTCTTGTCGCCGAAATGTTTCAGGCGATAAGTGCCGTTCGCAATACTAGTGGGAATATTCCAGCTAATAATGGCGTGGGAGGTGCCCCAAAATCCATCAATACGCTGCCACTGGTATGTGGTTTCCCAATCGTTATCTGTGGCCACCACCTGCCAACTACCATTCACCAGTTGCTGTACTTCCATGAAGGTTTTCTGAGTGCGAAGATTATTTTTAGGATGCCCCGACCAGAATTTCGCCACTACTTGCTGCCCCTTTTGGTAACTGCGGTTGGCGTTTTGCACTACATCGCCAATGCTCTTAAAGATGGGCGCCTGATCGTGAACCACAGCCGTCTGGAAATTAACGGTTTCACCACTTAAATCCCTTGGCATAGGTTCATGGATGGGAAACAAAATGGGTGTTAATTTTGGGGCTGGGATTTGTCCGGCTGGCAGCATTTTTGCGGCCAGCTGATAAAAGGCTTGCTGATACGCTGCTAAGGTCCAAGGGCCAAAGTGGGTGGAGCCTCCTTCGTAATGCTGCATGTCGTATTCTTGTTTGGTGGTGACATAACCCGAATAAGCATTGGATAACGCTGCGACCACTGAGTACTGGTTTTGTTCTCCCAAAACACTTTGCACGGTCGCCATGATTCTGCGCCCCGCCATGATGGTAAATTCTGCGGGTGCCGCTAATATGCTCAATTGGCCAATGGTGTGAACCGACACCGGCAATACTTCGGGCGTCCATGGGTAAGGTGAGGTATTACCCTGCACCACTAAAATGGCTTTTTCACCGTGACAGTCACGATCACTTTGGCGAATGGGGGCCAGCATTCCGGTAATGAATTGTAAAAAAGGGTTATCGGCCTTAGCCCCTTCGCTGAATAAGTCTGGGCCACGACCATCTTCAGTACCCGCTGCAAATGCTTCACCTAAAGCGGCCACACAAGTGGTCTGGGTCCCGGCTTCAGTAAAATCAGCTGCCACTTGGGTATTAGAAAAATCTACAAATTGATGTTGACTGGCGATACTGCCAGTAAGCTGTTCACTGGCACTGTTATACAGTTCAAGCGCCTTCACAAATTGACGATCCCCAATGATGCGCACATTCTCTACTCGGTCAGAGGTGGGGCCACGGCCTTCACTATCGGGGTTTACATTGGGTGACATGTCACCGGCATTACTAATAGCAAAGGCGGCCACAAAATCTTTTGAGTCACTGTATTGAGTATTGCCTTTGAGTTCTTTCTCAAACAAGTAAGAGGCATAACCCTTGTTGTCGCTACTTTGTAAGGTAAATTCATTGCCTAGGGCATTGGGATGCGTGGCGAACCAACTGATCATGCCGACTTGATGATCGCTTTGCATAAATTTAAGCACGGTCATCTCTGGCTGTATCTGTGAGCCATAAGTGGCTCGCTCAAAACTTGGGTTGTTTTCGTAGGCCGGGAGTGAGCGATTATAACTGGCATCACTCAGGTCACCCTTGTTAATTAAGATATAGCCTGGCTGTAAATTTTCATGCGCCTCGCTGATGGCCGCCACGATGCCATCCACTTGAGCATCATAGGCTTGTTCGATATGCCCCAAAATAGTGATGTCATATAGTGCATAGTGGGACTGGCCACCCGCCGCCGCATGGGTATGGGTTGCACTTAAAACAACGTTCCCCCTGTTGTAGGTATCACCATATTTGGCAGCTAATTTGTTTAACACCCCTTGCGAGACCGACTGAAAAAGCGCTCCTGCATCCACGCTCACAAACACCAATGGCTCACCACTGGGTTCACTCATAATAAAAGCTCTTGCCCATTGTCGAGTGTGAATACCCGCCGTTTTTTGATCCAGTTCGGCATAACCCATCATGCCTACCTCGGCCGATGGACCGGTAACATCGTGAATGCCTTGCCCTATTAGATAATTATTCTCGTAAGCCATTGCCGATATGGGAAATAATATAAATACCGCAAGAGCATAGCCCCAAGCCGCGTGCATCACTGTTTTCATTAGTAGCATCCTTCATTATTTTTATTTTTGGAAAGCTTACAAACAGCACAAAATGTTAGCTTAGTTAAATATGCGTACGTTTCGCATTTAACTCTAAAGTCTCTCTAAGCTTAAACAATGAGGTAATGACAAGTATTGTTACTTATGGCCACATGGGGTTTTCAATTTCACTGTGGTGAATTGACCGATGTAAAAATACCCGAGACAGTGAATATTTAAAATAAATTAGATTAAAAGAGACAGACTTGCTTGGGAGGTGTAAGCCTAAAATCCGCTAATTTACGGGTGTTAGGTAAATAGAAAAGTGACTTTGATAAGTTATTGATAGGTCATTGAT
>JAPYOO010000057.1:2449-12612 GCA_029938135.1 Bermanella sp.
TAAGTTATTGATAGGTCATTGATAGGTCATTGATGAGCAATTGATTGTGTTAATAACCTTGAGGGCACTTCGAGAGTTAACGGCGATTAAGCCTATATGGCTAAACCCACTTTTTGACAAAACTGAATCCACTGCTGAGGGTATTCATTATCAATGAGGGTATGGGCGGCTTGATCACTATAATTAATGTGCACTTCGAAGGCGTGCAGTAGATGATGATTACTTTGTAATTTATCCCAATCAGCCGCCGTTACATTATCCTCTAAACGTTTAAGGTAAAACTCCCCACTATGGCCATAAATTTTATCGCCCACTATGGGGTGACCTAAGTGTGATAAATGAGCGCGTATTTGGTGTTTACGGCCACTTAATAACTCGCATTCAATGATTGAATAATTTTGATGGCTGGCGAGTAATTTAAACTGTGTATGACTCACTTTGCCCTTTTCAGTATCTTCACACACATGCATCTGACAGCGAATAGGGCTTTCTTTGCGGGTGGCCAATTTACATTCAAATTCAGTTTTAGACCAATTAGGTTTCCCATGCACTACCGCATGATAAATTTTACGCCCCAACAGTTGTGAAATTTTTGGCTGCCACTGAGACGCGCCAGCTTTATTTTTAGCCAGCAATATGATGCCCGATGTTTCTAAATCTAAACGATGCAAAAGATGTGCATCCGGCCACTCACTTTCACGGCGCACCAACTGGATAAGGGTATTATAAACATTTCGAGTAGTACGACTTACGGGTAAATTGGCGGGTTTATGTACAGCAAAAATATCATCAGCTTCCCAAAGAAATCGCCAATTGCAATCTACTGGGTCTTCTTGATAATTGGCAATGGTGTATTTTAAATGCTGACCCGTACTTAAAATTTCATTGTCCAGTACGACGTCACCCTCTATTTCAATACTTCCATTTTTTAGTAGCTCAAGCCAAGCTTCTTGAGATAAATATGGGATGCAAGGCGCTAAGTGATCCAGCAAGGCTAAACCATCACTTTTAGGGACAATCACTTCTTTAAATACAGCGTCCACTATTTATTACTCTTATAAATTAAATTTAATGCCCAAGCAATTATCCCCTTTTTTTACCCTGAAAAACATGTCTATTGCCATAAAACTCTCTACAATCGGGTTATCTTTTTCCTGTGATCCTATTTTCAAAGGCGCAAAATGAATTTATCGCAAAAAATATCTGTATTGAGTTTTGTGGTCTCCCAAGTGGTGATTGTACTAAGCTACATGATTAGTGTCTCTTATGGACATGTGGAGGCCTGTTTCCCATATATTCAGGGCTGCCTAAATGTTACTGATGCTGGCATCTATAGCCCAGAAGGTTATGTATTTCGCGGTGGCATGATTACGGCCTGCGCCTTTTTTATTGTGTGGTGGGGTATTTCTCATCAATGGCTAAAGATGCAACTAACAGATCACAATACTAAAATACGTATTATGAGTGCCATGGGCGTTATTGCCACCTTAGGACTAATTGTGGCCACGGCGGTGTTAATTCCCGATCGTAAAGCCATTGCTTGGACCCCACATGTAATAGGTGCAATGTTATTTTTTACTGTGACATTTGCGGCTCAGGCTTTAATGACCTACCTAGTATATCGCCCTGAACTTAAAGGCGTATTATCTAAGAAGTCACGTATTGTTAAGTTAATCATTGTGAAAATTCAGGCAATCATGATTTTAGTATTTTTATATTTAGAGCTCGCCGATGGCAGTGAAACCATACGCAGCGCCATTGAATGGTGGTTAACATTATTAATCGCATTATACTTTTTAAGCACCACCTGGGACTGGAAAAACTACACACTTAATTCCAGTATTAAAAACGCGTCTAAGTAAGCGAAGAGTATAAATCTCCCCCTATTTAAAGATCAAAAGAAAGGCACAAAATGGATAACGAAAAGAAAGCGGCCAAACATAAGGCCAGCATGGAAAAGCAAAAAACAAAGGTAGATGCCAACATAGAACGCGCCGATATTGAGCGTGGTCTTGTATTATTACTCACCGGTGACGGCAAAGGTAAATCCAGCAGCGCCTTTGGTATGGTGATGCGCAGCCTAGGCTACGACTTAAAAGTAGGCATAGTACAGTTTATTAAGGGGCAAATATTAAGCGGTGAAGAGATTTTTATCCGTGATAAACACCCTGAAGTGGACTTTTATCAAATGGGCACCGGCTTCACTTGGAATACCCAAGACCGAAACAGCGACATTGAAGCCGCACAGACTACCTGGAAGCACGCACAGCGAATGCTGCAAGACGAAAGCCTGCACTTAGTGGTACTAGATGAAATCACTTACATGCTGGCGTACAAGTACTTAGATGAAGACATGATCATACAAGCCATTAACAACCGTCCGTCCGAGCAAACAGTGGTATTAACGGGCCGCGGTGGCGGTAAGGCTATACGTGAATTAGCTGACACCGTGAGTGAGATAAACGATGTTAAACACGCCTTCCGCGCTGGCGTAAAGGCCCGAAAAGGGGTGGATTTTTAATTTTGCCCTTTTGGACTGAATATTGACAATATGTTCTTTATGGCCAATATTCAGCCCACCCAAAAATAGAGTTGCTAATCATTCGCATTAAGATTAATATACCACACATAGACTCATTCAACTTATTTCTTTAAGCGCTGGGATTCATATGTACGTGTGTATTTGCAAGGGTATCACCGACAGTCAGATCAAGCAGGCCATAGATAATGGGGCCGATTATAAAGATCTGCGTGACAATCTAGGTGTGGCTACCGATTGTGGCCAGTGTGGTAACTTCTGTAAGAAAATGCTGGGCAATGCAAAACAAGGTGTAAGCTTCTACGAAGCCAGTGCAGCATAAACCAGACTACCGGCCCATTTTTTGTACTGATTTACGATCAAGCCTTTTCAAAAGATACAAATCCTAAAACCCAATGCTACTCAGCCTATACCTCGTTCTAAGCCTTTCACAAAAAGGTAACTCTAAGCTGGTTCCCCTTACATATTCAGCATAAAATACCCATTCCGTTTTAACATGCACGCATCATCATGCCAAAAGAAACCCATCATTTTGTTATTCAGACATCCTATTTAAAGATGTATAACCCATTATGCTGAAAGAAATCTATAGAGCGGTAGATCAATATGGTGCGATACAAGTTTTAGATGATGGCGCTAAGCGTTTTCTTGCGTTTGGTAATGACCACGAGCAAAGCTGCCAAATTAAAGCCAGCCCTCACATCCCCCAACACGAATACAGCCGCGCCATCATGATGGTATTGTTATTTTGCAAACCATCATCAGTATGCGTATTAGGGTTAGGCGGCGGCACCAGCGTGATGGCCTTTATGAATGCCCTGCCCCAGTGTGTCGTCTCCGCCGTAGAACTTCGCCCAGAGGTCGTAAAAATTGCGCACCACTATTTTAAGCTGCCTAAACATCAAAATTTACATATTCATGAATGTGATGGTAAGGATTTTTTAGCAAATCCCAGCCAAACTTATGATGTATTAGTAGCTGACATGTATCACCACGATGGTATTGATGAATTTCAGTTACAAAGTCAGTTCATAACCGATTGCGCCCGCTCAACATCCGCAAAAGGCTGGTTAGTGTTAAATTACTGGCTAGACCATGATATTCCTGAGGCACTTATCAAGCAGCTTAATGAAAGTTTTGAGCAAATTTTTGTGTGCAACAGTGGCGGTGGAAACTGGATAATTTATGCGGGAAAAGTATCGGCCAATGGTGATTATTTATCAAAGGAATGCATTAAGCCATTAGCCAAGAAATTGGGGTTTTCACTAAACTATTATCTAAAGCGTTTAAAAACGATTACCTTTCCTTAAACAGTTGTTAGCTATTGTTAGCGGCGCGCTTAATAACCAAAGTCTTAAGCGCCTGACCTGCTATCAACAAGGTCATCCATAATAAATAATATACACTGCCACCCGACGTTTTTTTAGACGCAACCATAACCACATCTCCCACAGTACGACCGGCATAATTAATGTCACTGTCTAAATATTCCACCTGCTCACATACATCAGTCCAGTCATCTTGCACACTAGGGTCATCCTGTAAGGCCAATTCATCCTGGTTATAAAATGCTGCCGCACTTGTGCAAGTGATTTCGTTGGGGTCGGTGTCCACATCCGTGCATATTCTTAGATTATCTAAGAATGCATGATTTTCAGTACTACTGGCCACGTCGCCACGAAAATAAAGAAATAATATGTGGTTAATATCCAAGGGTAAAGACACCGAGCTGGTTCGCCACTGCGCCCCTTGTGAAGCCACATTAGTATCCAGTAATTGCTGACGACTATCGGTATCTTCATTCACATAAAGCAACATAAACCCCACCGCACTGTCGACCTTATAATCAAATTTTAAATAGTGAGGTTCACTGGAGCCCGAACCATTGATATAACTGAGCATTAGGGAGCGCTCGTTCTCAGAAATATTACCCGACTGCATCACCGAACCACCCACACCAGCGGTATCAGACACAGGGGCCCAAGGTAAACCATGTTCGCTGTTTTCATCTGTACCGCTAAACCAAGACCATTGAGTGTCTAGGGCAGTGGCATTGGGTAATACGTTTAATACCTTGGCATTGAGTTTTTGTTCAATTGAATAACCATTAAAATCAATTTGTAAAACCGCATCATGCTCACCCGACTGCTCACCCAAAGCATTTACTGTAAACTCACACTGATAGCCCGGTGGAATGGCGTTATTTAAAATCCCCCAATTATTTTCATCTACGTCAAAGCTATTAAAATTTTCACTGGCAGGCTGCTGAACACGTTTACCCGTCACGGTTGAGGTGGTACTTGATAAATTAAGCAATGAATATGTTTGTGCTTTAATACGCCCTTTACCCACAAAACCAATTTTTTCTGGGCCAAATACTGTCACGCCGCGGCGTCGCTGCTCTATCCAGTCCTGAAAAAAAGCAACTTCGGTATAGGCTCCAAATTTATTTGCCTCGGCACACCCATCTCCCCAACTCACTAAACCGGTTAACGCCCACTCGTTTCCAGCTTTCACTATTAACGGCCCACCACTGTCTCCTTGGCAGGCATCCTTACCACCAAAAACTTCTCCCGCACACAAACTGCGCTGCCAGTAATTATTAATACCCGTAAAATAGGTATCGCTGCACACATTGTCTGGCTGAAAACTTAAGTCCACTTCTTGCAATATAGTAGACACACTGCTGCCATTTGCAGCATCGGTTAAGCCCCAACCAATGACACGAACTTGTTCATTGGCGGTCAGCTGTTTATTGGCTGTGGAACTTAACAAAGCCACTGGGGTTTTATTAGAAGATTTAGAGAGTTTAAGAAGGGCAATGTCACTGTAAAAACTATCGGGGTCGTAATCTGGGTGTACGACTAGCCAGTCCACTTTGTTTTGTTCCGAACTGCCCAAGTTGGATAAACTATGGCCACCAATATATAACGTCAGCTCATTGGCGTTCACATCTTCCATGCAGTGGGCTGCGGTTAAAACCCAGTCTTTGCCAATAAGCGCGCCCCCACAAAAATGAGAACCCACTTGTATTGACACCACCCATGGGTACGTTTCTTGGGCATTCGCGCCGCCAATAATTTTAGGTTGAATATTACTTTCAGTGAGACTGTAACTTTGAGCCCATAAACCCACAGAATACATAGTACTTATAAGAATAATAAACAGCGTTTTCATCCGGTTCCCCCGAGATACTGACTAAATCGCCAGACTGAGCAAAGGGAAACCCTATGGCTCAAAACATCCATTTATTAAGTATAGCTTTGCTTTGAAAATCCGCTTGAGGTGACAATGAATATTCTTATTTTTAATAAGAAGGTATTGATATATGGGGAGAGAATAGGCCCCTTAATAAGGGGCCACAATATTAACGGCGAGACTTAAACCCTATTAGTAATGGCAGTAATAATAGTAAGTAATAGAGGGGGCCTGACGCTGGGTTCAGCAGTATCGGTTCACGAGCTTTAGGTTCTTGGTCCGTAGGATCAGAAACATCAGGTTCAGTATCACTTTTCATGGGCACTAGATTATCTTGGTTATAAAAATCATCTGCCTGTGAGCAAGTGCCTTCGTTTGGATCACTAACAACATTACTGCAGATTCTAAAATTGGCTAGATACGCCGCATCTGTCCCGGCGGTAATTTTTGCGTCTTTGATATAAATAAATAAGATATGATTATTGTCTCTGGGTAACTCAACTACTTTGGTGGTCCAAGTATTTTGCTCACTGCCAACACCTTCAACAACCTCTTCTTCATGCCCTTGATTAACAATTACCACTAAATAATCACTGTCATCACTGTCTACGCGAACATCATACTTTAGATATCGAAGCTCACCATTATCCGAGCCACTTAGATAACTTACCAACACCGAGCGCTCATCACCGCCAATAGCGCCCGACTTTAATACTTGGCCTTTTTCCATATCCGTATATTGGAGCCAAGATTGCGCATGCTCCGTTTCTTGATTGGTGCCACTAAAAAATGTCCAGTTAAGCCCTGGCATGCCCGAACTTAATGGCATCAATACTTTGGAATTTAATTTATGCTGGGCCAAATACGCGCCCACCGAAATTTGAATTTTTGAGTCATGCTCCCCAACTGCATAACCTACTGCGTTCACTGTGAAATCAAAGGATCCGTTGGCTGCCACAGAAGTGCTTGGCCAGCTAACCTCATCAAATGAAAAATTGTCCGTGCCATTTTCAGACATACCCTTGGCGGTTATGTGCGCCACCTGCTCACCTGAATTAACTAGAGTATAGGTATCCGATTTGATTCTGCCCTCACCTAAAAAACCTATCTTGTCGGCCCCCAGAATAGTAACCCCGTTTTGGCGCTGTTCAATCCAGTCTAGGTAATAGGCCACTTCATTATAAACCCCAAAATTACCGCCCTGGCCGCAACCTACACCCCAGCTCACGATGCCGGTTAAGTACCACTCGTTATTTTCTAATAATAATAACGGGCCACCGCTGTCACCACTGCATGAATCTTTACCACCACCCTCTTCGCCGGCACATATTCCTTGATGCCAATATTGGTCTACTAAACCTGGATAAGTGGCATCACACCTAGCGTCGGGCTGAAATTTAACGTCCACTTCTTGTAGGATATCCGGAATGCTTGTTTGATCATTTACATCGGTAAGCCCCCAACCAATAACCCGTAACGTATCATTGCTGGCAATTTGAGCATTTTGAGTGGTATTAATTAACTTCAGTGGGGTTTTAGTGGAAGATTGTGTCAGTTTTAAAATGGCAATATCTGAGATGAATGTACGCTCACTATAGTCGGCATGGCCCGATATCCAATCCACTGTGTGCTTTTCGGCCAAACTAGTTGGTGCCTCTAGTTTAGATATATCTTGTGCCCCCACCCATAATGTTAAGTCCTGCGCACGAATATCCTGAATACAATGGGCGGCCGTAATTACCCAGTCTTTATGTATGAGGGTCCCCCCACAAAAATGGCCATTCCCTTGAATAGACACCATCCAAGGGTACTCTTCGCTGAAATCAACACCACCTATGATTCTTGGGCTAATCGTAAAACTGGAGTTCTCGGTTGCCCAAACCGAACTGAAATTGATAGATATAAAAAGAATAAATACGATTGTTTTAATACTAGAAATCAAAAAATACATCCTCAGGATTGGCCACTGACGGTTCGTGAATCTTTATGGGCGCAGGTTAAATAGCGCCCTATTATTATTTGTGCGGCCATTATAGCCATAGATCTCCCTTTATGGGGGAACACCTTAACGTTTTAGCCATTCCAGCCGATATAGGGGTCATTCGCTTCACGAAAACTGCGCGCTACTTTACATGTGCAGTTGCTTACATTTGAAATATCGCAATAGCAGGCTTAGATAAACCGCCTTGTAAACATGCCCTCTGCACAGGCCAACTGCTATGCTAATTAAGGAAGCTAGAATCAAGGTTGATTATGCGTTTTAGGTTAGGAACAGGCTTAGCACATGGGTTAAGCCTACTGCTTTTAGGTTTGTTCATGTCAGGTTGCAGCAGCGACAGTGACTCTGAGCCTGCTGTGCCCGCTCTTAGCGGGTTTTGGACGGGTAATACCACGGAAAATATTGGCATAGTGCAAACTGAGATTGTCACCTTTGTATTGTTTCACGAAGATGATGTTTACATATTAAGAGAAGATGAGGCACAACTAGGGGGTTATACCATTGAAGACAATGGCCACAGCAACCTATTGGTTGATGTTCACTCGTACGCTAACCCAGATGCGATTAACTTCTTTTTTGTGGGCACCTATAACAATGTAAAACTTCAACAAGACGCCTTATTAGCCACCGAATTAGATTTAGTAATTAACTATAATACCCTCACACGAGCTGGCCGTATGGAGTTAGTACGGGATGTAGAGCAGCAACTAGAATTATCGTTTGAGCGCACCAGCGGGAGCTGGACCACCACCGACGCCACTATGGAAGTTGAAGCCGATGGTGGCTTTAATGGCTGGAATGCAAGTTCAAGCTGCCAATGGGAAGGCACTATGACACGCCTCACGAGCAGTTTATTTTCTTTAAATATTGGCCGTGAAAATTGCCTTGAGTTTAATATGCCCTTTGATGAAGCCGGGCCTGCAAACGGAATAGCGCTAATAGACGGCAACGGCATTATGCACTTTATTGCCATACAAAGTACTCGGGTTCTGTGGATGCGTTTTGACCCCGTCGCGGTCGCTGCCGTCACTACAACTCAATAAATCCAATTACGTAAAGTAATGCGTTAGGGAAAATAAACCGTCTCTTGCTGCGGCTGCCATTTAGGGTATTTAGTCATAATGGCATTAAAGTGATCGGATTCTAGCCATTGATTTAACCACGTTTTAAGGGCATCAAACTCACTGGCAAAAAACCAAGCCGCATCCACATGAGCAAACTGGCGAATAAAAGGAAATATTGCCACGTCGGCTAAGGTCACTGCCTCACCCATTAAATATTTGTGTTTCGTTAAGCGTGTATTTAAACCCCTTAAAAATACCTCACCCTTTTCACGAAAAAATTGCTCAGATTCTTCATAGCGATCACTGTATTTGTAATGATCCAGCGCCCACTTAAATTCACCGTCGTTGAGGGCTATTAATGCGAAAATATCATCCGATATTGTTGCTGGCAACCATGTGTCTTTAAGGTTTGTTGTTTGCCTTAACGTTGATTGTTGCAGGGCCCACAACATAATGTCTAAGCTTTCATCTATAACCGATGACTCATTTTGATCTGTACTTTCAAGCTGTGTTCTTTCTATGTGCAGTACGGGCACAGTGCCTTTAGGGCTGAGACTTAACATGGCTTGAGGTTTATCCTTAAGCACCACTTCGCGCAACTCAATGCTGCCCTTAGGCAAAGCGGCGTGTATGGCCAAGCGCGCACGCATGGCATAGGGGCAACGACGAAAAGAATACAAAACCATAAAACAACTTATCAGCATGAATTAAACACCTTAATATTAGCATTATTTACTTATGCTTTTAGTATTTTAGCAATTAGCGTTAGTTGCGAATTAATAAGGGCCCTATACCTAGGCTTTATTTACTGCTAGTTTCTGTTTTATTGATTAAGCATCATTAATGATTAGTATTTCTTTAAGGACTTCCATGGCTTCTCACTCTAACAAACACGCCAAAAGACACTCAAAAAAAGAAAACTCCAGCGATGAAACCAAAGAGGTAGCCGTGTCCATTGCTCGTGGTATTCAAAAGCCAGGTCAAAATAAAGAACAAACAAAATTAGTGGCACAAGGTATTCAAAAAGGCATTGATCTGTATAAAAAACAGCACAAAGCCAAATCACGAGATTTAGACAAGCAACTTAAAAAAGCTAAGAATTATAAAGAAGAGTTACTGGATAGCTCACAGACGATAGTTGAAACAAAACAGTCTAAAAATTGGCTACCCTGGGCCCTATTGGGTTTGTCTTGGATAGCCTTTGTGGGGTTTGAACTTTATGGAAAAAGCTTTATCCGTTAGATAAAGCTTTTAGGGCACCTTTATGGATTTGGATTAATAAACTGTTAATCCTCTTCATCATCGTTGGCGTCACGAATTCTTTCTTGGCGCTCATCTTCTTCAGCAATGGCCGCTTTAATTT
>JAPYOO010000057.1:12712-19113 GCA_029938135.1 Bermanella sp.
GCGTCACGAATTCTTTCTTGGCGCTCATCTTCTTCAGCAATGGCCGCTTTAATTTCAGCAATAACCGAATCCACGTCGGCCGATTCATTACTTTCAACAAACTTACCGGTTAACTCAAAGTCCACATCCATGTTGCCTTCTTCGTACAACGCCCAAATTTCTTTGGCGTACTGAGTCTCTAATAACGCTGGGGCAAACTGACCGTAGTAGTTGGTCATATTTTCTACATCGCGAGTCAACATGGCATGGGCGTTATTATTGCCTGCCGCATCTACCGCTTGTGGTAAATCAATGATGATGGGGCCTTCTTCATCCACCAGAACATTAAATTCAGATAAATCACCATGCACGATGCCCACACTTAACATGCGCATAACATTTTGCATCACTAAAGCGTGATCCTCTAATGCTTGCTCACTGGTTAACGCAACATCATTTAAACGAGGAGCAACACTGCCCTCTTCGTCGGTCATTAGTTCCATTAACAATACGCCATCAAAGCAACCGTAAGGTTCAGGTACACGTACACCGGCATCTGCCAGTTTGTACAATGCATCTACTTCGGCGTTTTGCCAAACTTCTTCTTGTTGTTTGCGTCCAAATTTACTGCCTTTCTCCATGGCACGGGCGCGGCGACTGTTACGTACCTTACGCCCTTCGTTGTAGGTAACGGCTTGTTTAAAGCTGCGTTGAGCCGCATCTTTATACACTTTTGCACAAATAATTTCGTCGCCGCGGCGTACCACATATACGGTGGCTTCTTTGCCGCTCATAAGCTGGCTTAGTACTTCGTCTACTAGGCCGTCTTCAATGAGGGGTTGTATTCTTTTCGGTGTTTTCATGGGGGCTTTTATACCCTAAATTAGTCGCACATGGAACAGTTTGGCTGAAAATTGACCAGCAAAAAGCGCGTATTTACGCAATTTATTCAACTTCACCGTTATTCAGTTTAAAGCTGAATTGACTGCCCTGCCCTAAGGTACTTTTAACGCTTAAAAAAGCACCATGCAACTCAACGATGCGCTTGCTAATCGCCAACCCTAAACCGCTATTAGCACCCTTTTCATTCATGCTATTGCTTGCGCGAAAATGGGCATCAAAAATGTGATCTAAATCGTCAGGGGGAATGCCGGATCCGGTATCACTAATCGTGACTATTATTCCATCAGTAACCGATTCAAATTGTATCGTCACCGAGTCTCCTGCTTCACTATGACGAATGGCGTTATCTATTAAGTTGGTGAACACTCGCTCTAACTTTTCAATATTAACCATGGCCATTAATGACGGGTCTTTTGGCGTTAAGTCTAATGTCACTTGTTTGTTTTGTGCCTTTAACGCCATTTTTTGCAATACATCCGCTCCCAACTCAGCAATGGCCACCGGCTCCTTTATTAAGGATACGTCGGTGGCATCTAGATGTGCCAATTCAAATAGCTGTTCAATTAAGCGGCTCATGTGCTGCGCGTTATTCATGGCGATGGTTATTAATTGTCGACCTTCTTCCTTTGAAAGATGTGAATGCTTTAATTGCCATGTCTCTAAATACCCTTGTAACGAGGCCAGTGGCGTTCTTAAATCGTGAGACACATACGAAATTAGTTCACGGCGTAACTCATCGGTATCTTTTACTTTTTGGTATTGATTATTAAGGGTACTGGCCATTTCATTAAACGTGCTGCCTAGACGCTCGATGTCATCGCTGGAATTCTTTTTCCATTTAGAGCTAGGAAGCTGGCCGTGCTCAAAACCCTCTTGTCTAAATTGTTGCATGTCGCTGGCCAATCGCCTTAAAGGGCGCGTTAACATGGCAAACAATAATAAAATCACCAATAAACCAAACAATAACGCCATGGATAAACTCCACACCGCTAAGGTAAAGATATGGCTTTGTTGCAATAAATCGACAATACCGTCGTAAATTTCACCGCCAATAATAATGTACAGGTACCCCACCAATTTTTCGTTGTCAGTAATGGGGGCCACCGAGAAAATTTTATGTTTATCGAGTGATCTAGGGTCGTCACCTAAAATGGGGTATTTTTTCTGTTTAGACATAAATTGTTTAATAGGATCAAGGGCAACTACTTTACGTTTAACACGACCAGGGTCCGCCGAGAACGTCAGAACAGCGCCTTTTGCATCTAATATGTAAAACTCAAAACTAGGTCCTAAAATCATCATGGAATGAAATGCATGTTTTAAGGCGGCTTGATCGAACTCGCCATTTTTCAACAAGGCATTATCGTGTACGACGTGTTGTGCCAATTGTGCATGCAGTTTTTGCTCAACCTCATTTTGGTAGCTTTGGGTCAGTTGCTGGGCTAATACCAGCATTAATAAACCCATAAATATAAAACTTAACAATAACCCTATTGAAAGCTTGCTATAAAAAGAAGAAATAATATTGTTCATGACGCACTGTTTTCCCGAGGCGCACCGCCTTCAAATTTATATCCCACTCCCCATACCGTTAAAATGTATTTAGGCTTGGCTGGATCAGCTTCTAACTTATTGCGTAAGCGATTAATGTGAGAGTTCACTGTGTGTTCATAACCGCTGTGCTGATATCCCCACACGTTATCCAATAATTGAGTGCGGCTAAAAACTAAACTGGGCTGGCGCGCCATATACAACAGTAAATCAAATTCGGTACCGGTGAGTTCCACCTCTTGTTCGTTAAGTTTCACACTGCGTTTTGCCACTTCTATGGTTAAACCGTCAAACACCAGTTGATCGCTATCAACCTTAGGGGCTTGGGTTAACATGGCAACTCGGCGTAACATGGCTTTCACACGGGCTTGTAATTCACGCACGCTAAAAGGTTTGGTTAAATAATCATCCGCGCCCATTTCTAAGCCCACTATACGATCGGCCTCTGAGTCTCGTGCGGTTAACATTAAAATAGGGGTGTAAACATCGGCAGCACGCAAGGCACGGCAAATCTCTAAACCATCCATTTCGGGCAGCATTAAATCCAAAACTAAAATATCGTAATTGCCTTTTAAGGCCATTTGAAAACCCCGTTTACCATGATCACAGGTATCCACATCATGGTTCATGTCTTTGAGGTTCATGGCGATCAAGTTATTAATATCCTGATCGTCTTCGATCACTAAAATTCTTTTTTTCATAGTGCTCTGTGTTGATAGTATTTCTGGGGTAGACAGCAAAAAGCGCCAAGCAGGCGCTTGACGCTTATTTTGCCACTACTGGATGGTTTTCACCACAATACCTTAACGGCTACTGCAGGCGTGTGATTACTAAGCGTGCAATAGGTGAATCAAACCGATGAGATTGATCCAATACCGACTCACTGTAACCATCATCCTGACTGACGATACCTGGGTGACGGGATACTTTGTTCACATCATCACGTGCTGCATTAAAGCCTGCTCCGTCACTGCCATCAGCAGGTCCTGGGATAGTGCCCTGCAATTCAGTGTTGTCTTCAGTACCCGCATCATAAATAGGCAAGTAATGCAGGCTGTCTTCACCTACTTCTAAACTGGCCACATCAAGACCCGTTAAACCGGTGAAGGCATCATTGGTATTAACCAGCATAGTGGCAAAAGATAACTGCATTTCTGAGCTAATTTCACCCATAATGGTAATACTGTCGCTGGCACCCGGCCCTACTGGGGCGGCACCAGATTCATAAGAGATTAGCATTTCGGCATAATCTGTTAGGAAACGGCTGTTATCGCCCCCTTCAGCCAATACTTCCAATCCTTCACTGGCAGCACTGCCAATGCTCCAAGCTTTATAGCTGTCATCATGTAAAAGGGCTGCTAGCGGTGATAACGGCTGATTATTGCTAAGATTGGTCAACGTTAGCTGATAACTGGCCATTTCAACGTCATTAGCATCGTCATCACTGCCACAGGCGGTAAGTAGGCCGGTGCTGGCAAACATCAGGCACAAGGCACTGGTTTTAAGCATTGATAAATGTTTCATATTGCCTCCTATTTAACCGTAACCACAACTTTGGCCACTGGGTTCAACCAACGGTGAACACGGCTGTTTAAGTCACTAACACCCGCTGTCTCTAGGGTGTCGCCTATGCTGCCGCGATGAATATGCACAGAGTCATTGTTTTCAGTGGTGGTTACACCCGTCGCTCCAGTGCCGCCCAAACCACCTGGATCACCAGGAATATTAACATCATCGCCACCGATGATTTCATTGTTCGCTTCAGTGCCTGCGTCATAGGCGTTTACATAAACGGTATACGTACCCGCAGCTTCGGGTATGGACCAGCTATTCAGCCCCATAAAACCGTCATTGGTCGGCAATAACATGGACACAATAGACAATACATCGTTACTGCCTGTATCTAGGTTAGTCACCATTCTGGTGTCGCCCGGTGCCAAAAACACACCTGCTTGACCAAGGTCATTCACGGTATCTGTAAGCTTTGCCGCATCTAACAGGCCATAACTACCTGTTTCGGCCAGAGCTTCCAACGCAGCATTGGCTTCAGTGCCTACTTCAAAAAGCTTACTGGCATCGGTATGAGCACTGATTAATAACGGTGTGAACTGTAGGCCGTGAGTCAGGTTCGTTACCTCAACATCAATTGTTTGAGCAAATGACATGGATGACAAAAGTGCTAAAGGTAATGCGGGAAGAATGGATGTTATTTTCATGATCGGTCCTTTTTTATGAAATGCCCTTACGGAACAATTACCACTTTAGACACCAGACTTAACAACCACTTCACGAAGTTATAACAAAAGTATCACAACAGATCATAATTCAATAAAACCGTTCAATGGCCTCTTCCAAAGGAGGATTTAGAGGGTCACAATAACTCCATCAAGTTAAGAACGCTGTTTTAAGAGGAAGTACTTTATGAACATATTAACCAAATCCATTTCAACGTTGGCGGTGGTCCTGCTAGCCGCTTGCTCCAACGCCGATTCCAACACTAACCCATCTTCTATGGCCGACACATCAGTACCGGCCGAATTAGTAGGTCTACAAGTCGCCACCTTTGCAGGCGGTTGCTTTTGGTGCACTGAGTCAGACTTTGAAAAACTAGACGGTGTAAAGGATGCTATCTCGGGCTTTAGTGGCGGTACTATTAAAAACCCTAGTTACAAGCAAGTAGCTTCGGGTCGCACACAACACATTGAAGCGGTTCAGGTTTATTTTGATGAAAGCGTAATTTCTTACGAAGCGCTATTGTTTGCCTTTTGGAGAATGATTAATCCTACCGATGCTAACGGTCAATTTGTGGATCGTGGTCATCAATATAGCCCAGCTATCTTTTTTCATAACGACGCACAAAAAATGGCCGCACAAAAATCAAGTCACGATTTGGCCAACACAGGCCGTTATGTAAAACCATTGGCTACGGCTATTCGTTCATTTGAGCGCTTTTATGCCGCCGAAGATTATCATCAAGATTATTACAAGCGTAATCCGATTCGTTATAAGTATTACCGTTACAACTCGGGCCGCGATGATTACTTAAATAAAACTTGGGGAAATGAACTACACGCTAAATTCATGGCTGAAGGTTCAGAAAAAATGGCTATGAAAAAGATGTACTCTAAACCAAGCGAAGCGGCGATAAAGAAAAACCTTACAAAACTGCAATTTGACGTGACTCAAAACGATGCGACTGAGCGTCCATTTGATAATACCTACTGGAACAACAAAGCAGCCGGAATTTATGTGGATGTTGTGAGCCAAGAGCCATTGTTTTCATCTACTCATAAATACGAGTCTAAAACAGGCTGGCCTAGTTTTTACGAAACTATTAGCACTACAAACGTAGTAAAAGAAACCGACTACAAGTTAATTTTTCCAAGAACAGAAGTTCGCAGCCTTCATGGTGATTCACACTTAGGTCACTTATTTGATGATGGCCCAGCACCCACAGGTTTACGTTACTGCATTAATTCAGCATCTTTACGCTTCGTTAAAAAAGATGATTTGGAAAAAGAAGGTTATGGTCAGTACTTAGCCCTGTTTAAATAAGAGTAGCCTCTATAAGTGCCTGCCCTGCAGGCACTTAATTTAAGATCTAATTCTCTTCCCTGCTTTCTATTTCCTCTACTTTTTACTCTAAGAATAACAAAGCATTTTCTTGATCTATTTTAAACTTAAACTGACTTAAAAAATTCATTCCCAGTAAGCCGTCACTATGGCTATTCTCGCCCATATTCACTTCTAATACCGATAAATTGGTTAATAGCCTCGGTCCCAGCTTAAATTCAGACAAGCTAAACATTCTGGCTTGGGTAGTACCGTTGGCGGTATTCACTTTAATATTTTTATAATCCTTACTCAATGCATTGCCAAGTGACATTAATTTAGCCACCGCTTGAGTTGTAAAGGCGGTGTAGCTGGCCCCGGTATCAATTAACAATTTAAATTCAGTATCATGCACC
>JAPYOO010000057.1:19213-21248 GCA_029938135.1 Bermanella sp.
TCATTAAAAACTGCTGTTCTTGCACTGAGGTCACTAATGCATGAGCCGTAATTAACCCTTCTAATGCCTCTTGATATTGTGCTTTGTTGATCAACAATTGGGCTTGTAACCGGTAATATAGACTATTGGCTAAGCCCGCTGATTTAATAGCCAATAACCAGGATTCTAATGGTTGCCAAGATTTTTGATTATTTAGCTGAATTAAATGGCTATGTAAAAAGTTTTCTACCTGTTCCCTCTCACTTAATGTTAGGTCTGCAAATAAAAGTGCGTTTATGCTTTTATCAATTTGTTGGCGTTTAATGTTATCTATGATTGATAGGGCAGCGTTTCGAGGTTTATCCCTTAGTTGAGCATTGACTACAACAGACTCAGCTAAAACACTGTTTTGCTGGCCATTATCAATTTGAGCGGCTGTTACCACCAAATCGTCACGATGAGTTTGATTAACACCCACATAAAAACCCACAACCAGCCCCGTTATTAAGGTTAATGGCAAGGCAAAAAAATGTTTCATGCATTTACTTCCTGTTCTAAATAATCCACAAGTAGGCGCACCTTGGCAGATAACATTCTATTGTTAGGGTACACAGCCCATATGCCCTCTTCTTTTTCCCGGTATACGTCTAACAGACTAAGCAAGTGTCCGCTTTCAATGTGATCTTGCACATAAAAGTCGGGCAACTGAATAATGCCCATGCCTTTTAGCGCCGCGTCTACTAGGCCATATCCACTATTACACTTTAACGTGCCAGAGACCCTTATATTTTTTTGCTTCTGTAACTCTTGGAAACGCCAGTAGTCTTTGCTGCCCAGCAAACAATTATGTTGCTCAAGCTCAGACGGAGTATGGGGCGCGCCAAAGGTTTCTATATAACTCGGGGATGCACATGTATATAACATTCTAACGGACAGCTTTTTAGCCATCATAGTGGAGTCATTTAAATGCCCAATGCGAATGGCCAAATCATAACCATCCTCACTTAGGTTAATGGTTTGATTAGACAGGTGAATTTTCACCTCAACCTGTGGGTATTTTAACGCAAAGTCATTAATTAATGGCACCACACGTTCCTCGCCATAGGTCACCGGCGCGGTAATTTTAATGAGTCCACGTGGATGATCTTGCAGGTTGCTCATGGCACGTTCGGCTGCTTCTAAGCCTTCTATTAGCTGATGGCAGTGCTGATAATACACTTGCCCACTTTGAGTAAGCGAGACCTTGCGGGTGGTGCGGTAAAACAGCTTTTCATTTAAACGCCGCTCAAGTGCGCTTACTTGGCGACTTACTTGCGCCGTGCTAATACCTAGGCGCTGACCCGCCTGAGTAAAGCTGTGTGTTTGCGCCACTGTGACAAACTCGGTGACCCCTTCCCATAAAAACATTATTACTCACCAGCAAAAGTATTTTACATATAGATAGTATTATCATTTTAATGTAAACAATCATAATAGGCACTATATTAACAAGATTAAGCAAAGGAACCGTCATGACAGATACCTTCATTAAATCAAAAGCCGCCATCGCTTGGGGGCCTAACCAACCCCTGTCGATTGAAGAAGTGGATGTAATGCTGCCCCGTAAAGGCGAGGTATTGGTACGTATTGTGGCCAGTGGCGTATGCCACACCGATGCATTTACCCTGTCTGGCGAAGATCCTGAGGGCATTTTCCCGGTGATATTAGGTCATGAAGGAGGCGGTATTGTTGAGCAAGTGGGCGAAGGGGTTAAAAGTGTCATTGTGGGGGACCATGTTATTCCTCTGTACACCCCTGAATGCGGCGAATGTAAGTTTTGTTTATCGGGTAAAACCAACCTGTGCCAACAGATTCGTGAAACTCAAGGCAAGGGCTTAATGCCCGACGGCACTACCCGCTTTTATAAAGATGGCCAACCTATCTTTCATTACATGGGTTGCTCAACCTTCTCTGAATACACAGTACTGCCTGAGATTTCGTTGGCTAAAGTGAATAAAGATGCGCCCCTTGAAGAAGTATGTTTGTTGGGCTGTGGTGTCACCACTGGCATGGGCGC
>JAPYOO010000307.1 GCA_029938135.1 Bermanella sp.
ATTATCGCGGCTTTAGTGTACAGCCACAACCCACTTTTGGTGGGGAGGAAAATGCGGGTTATTGGGGGCTGAAGCAGGGTTCGGTCTACTTGGGGCTGGCTCTAGGGTAGACGTTACGGAGCCTTCACGCCGATTACCTAGTTATCACACCGCTTTTGCAAGATAAATCAGCAGGGTTGGCCGCTTGGGGTGTATATAAATTGTGTTCATCCTGGGCAATTAAACCCTTATACCCGTCGTTCACCGTTACCCCCCATTTTTGACTAACTGGTGCGCTAATCTAACCTTAATGAATAGCCAATCTAGGATTGATGCATGCTGCGCCCAGCCATATTTATTATTTGCTGTTTTTTAATGGCGCAAAGTCAGTCGCAGACGCTATTTTTGTCTGAGAAAGGGCAAATTAAGCTGGCCCCCTATGTCTATTATTTGCAAGAACAGGGTGAAGCCCTGACCATAGAAGACCTCATCGAAGATAAAAATACCCTCCCCTGGCAAAAGAATGAGAAGGAAGACATTAACTTTGGCTTTAGCACCACAGCTTACTGGTTAAAAATAAAAATGAATAACCAATATGCCATCGTCAGTGAATGGGTACTAGAAATCTCCTATCCGTCGCTTGATCAGGTAGATGCCTATTTTTATAATCGCGAGGGCAAGCTGGATGCGGTGTACTACGCAGGAGACCAGATCAAGGTTAAAAATAAAGTCGTTAGTCATCCACATATCGTATTCCCCGTACACTTGCCACCCAATGAAGATTATACGCTTTATATTCGTGTTCAAACCCAAGGAGCAGTACAGGTGCCGCTGACGTTATGGCAGTGGGAGGATTTTAATTACCACACGCTGGTGCATTTTTTAATGCAGGGCATTTTCTACGGCATGGTATTTTTAATGGCCCTGTACAACTTTGTGGTTTGGCTGTCCGAAAAGAAAGCCATCTATCTATACTATGTGGCCTATATTTTGTTTTTCACCCTGTTTCAATCCGGCCTAAATGGCATAGGCTTTCAAATTATCTGGCCTGATTCCCCAAAGTTAAATAACCTGATCATACCCAGCACTATGGCACTCATGTTGTCCGCACTTAGTTATTTTATAAGTGACTTTTTTACCGCCGAAAAATCCAGTCCAAGACTGCACCTAATGTTAAAGTTCAGCAGTTATATATATGCGGCGCTGGCCATCATTTGTATCTTCCTTCCTTATTCAATTTCTATTCTGATTATGGCGGTACTAACAACATTTACGATCGCTTTGGTGGTATTTTTGACCATCTACATGCTGAAAAAAAATCACCCCAGTGCCAAATATTTTGCCATGGCCTGGGTGGTATTTTTAACCGGTGCAATATTTTTGGCTGGCAATAAATTTGGCTTTATTCCTATCACTATTTTCAGTGAATATGGTTTGCAATTTGGCGCCGGCCTGGAAATGATGTTTTTATCCCTGGCCCTGGCAGACCAGCTGGCCAATACCCAAAAAGCCAAGATTCATGCCCAGGAATCCTCTTTGCAACTGGCCCACCAGGTAAATCTAGAGCGGGACAAAACCATGGCTGCCGAACTGGAAAATTATCGTTTGGAAAAAGAGAACTCCAAAAAACTGGAATCCCTTGTGAGCGAGCGCACCGATGCATTAAATACTGCCATGGAAAAACTGCAGACCCTCAGCATCACAGATGCCCTTACCCTAGTATATAATCGCTTTTACTTTGACGAGCACTGGCGTATCGAATACAAACGCGCCTACCGAGAACAGAGCCACCTAACTCTGATTATGCTGGACATAGATCATTTTAAAGACGTGAATGATAATTACGGCCATCCAGCGGGGGATATGTGTTTACAGCATGTGGCAAAGTGCATCATGCAACATGCCGCCAGAGACTCCGATATAGTATGCCGCTACGGGGGGGAGGAGTTTATCGTGATCTTGCCCGGCACAGAAGAACCCGGAGGGGTAGAGGTTGCAAACAACATTCGTGAACAGATAGCCCTGCTAAAACTTGATTGGCAGGGGCAAGTCTTAACATTAACTGCCAGTCTTGGGGTCAGTTCGTTGATCCCGAAAAACAGCCTAGTAGAAGATAGGCAAGTGATGATCAATCAGGCCGACCAGGCCATGTATCAGGCTAAAGACTCTGGCCGTAATCAGGTGGTGTTGTATCAAGCTACGCCTGAATCCTAAACACTGCTTTTATCAATTTTAAACATGAATGCCACAGCATCGTATCTAACAAACTATTCAGCGTGTCCCCAACAGATTTTAAGTAATCCGCATCCTCTAAACCCACGTCTAGCCCCCCGTTCTCAATATAAAGAGTAGATCTCTTTGTTGTTTGCGAAGGCTACGTTTTTTTAAAATGAATAGAACAGGTAAAGGCGTTGGGCTGGTTTTGTAAGATGGCGGCGGTGCCATCCCCCCGCCCTTTCAAAAAGAAATTTTCATTTAGTTTTTAACGATATCAAAGAATGCTGTATAAGCTGAATTTTTTACTTTCGGCTCCCACCCTTTAAGTTTTAATGCTTGTAGTGCCATGGAAGCTGCCTGACCATTTTTCACCATTCTAGGGGAGACTCGAATGACAAAGATATTTTTCATGCCCGCTTCAAAGTATTTTTCGGCATCACCATCAAAACCATCGTAGGTTAAGTGCCGGCTTTGTATGGCATGTTCAACCCCTTGACTTGAAACCGTTGTACCGCGGCGGTGACTGCCGATTCCACCTTCCACTTCTATGGCAATTTTAAAGTCTATAAAATAAATATCAAATAACCATCTACGGTTTTCATGAAAGCGGTATTCACCTTCTGGATGCCCTTCCCATCGAAACTCAGGGCAATTGCAGGTTTTTAGATTACTGGCCAGTATGGGGCAAACGCTTTTGTGCTTTTGGCCCATTGCTTGTTTTGGTTTTGTTGTTGCTTTGTATTCGGCGAGCGCTTTTTTGGCACCGGGGTTTTTCTTTGCTAAATCGTTGAGTTTCGCTTGTGAAATTCGAATTGCCATGCCTTTCCCGCCCCCAATCAACCTGCCCATGTGTAAGCTTCAAACCAAATTAGGAACACCTTTGTGCTTAGTCCTAATTTGTCTTGGGGTAATTATATCACCCATACAAAAAACTCAAAATAACAAAGTTAAACTAATAGTATAAGCGGCTAAGCCATTTTTAATGATTTATGCCCGAACTTTATTCGCTTATAGCGGGACAAGGGGCCTGAGCTGAAGAATCATTCAAACCCATAAGAGCGTGTAGCGCATTGGTGTAGTAATCAATAATGACCATATAGTCCTGTAGGGAGCGCCGTGTGATTGGGTTACGGAGGGCGATTTCATTTAGTTCATCCACTTCTAAGTCCCCTATCCTAATGCGCAGGTTTTTCTCATAATCCCCAGAGTCACCATACTTAAACATATTGCAGTCAAATCGTTGGCCATGGATATTGCGCTCGTCATACTTCAAATAGCTGCAGCTACCCGCGGCAATGAAGTGCCCGGCATGGAAATCAGGCCCCAAGGGCTTATCGCAGCATGGGCAAGGTTTATCAACATCGCGTGTGCGGATAAATAGATGACAAATGGCCACCGCTTTGTCTTCAGCCTCCTTGATCGTCATTACGGGAATGTAGGCACCTAATTGACTATCAGCCGCTTTTGTCTTGCGCTTGCTATCTCTTACTTTCTTTTCTTCGTTATAGACTTTGCTGCCTATTGCACTGCCCTTTAGAACACTATT
>JAPYOO010000058.1:0-12471 GCA_029938135.1 Bermanella sp.
AAGTGTCAGGATGCTTCTCAAACATGGCCAGTTGGCCGGCTGTTAGGTTGCCCTTATAGTCGGCAAGGTTAGCGGAGGTAATAACAAACAAAGGTTTTTCGTCAGCAAAGATGTTGGCATATGGGTCGGCGCTGGTGTCTTGCGCTAAACCACCGGTATAAGCTGGGATTGTACCCGCTGTATTGGCAGCTTGTTGAGCGCCCATGGCGGTTAATTCGCCGCCTAACTTGCTGGCTTCTTGTGTGCTTACTTTCGCATAAGCCGAGCCTGCTGCCATGGCTAATGCCAGTAGCGACGCGCTAAATTTAATTACTTTCATTGCTTTCATATATGGAATCCTTGTTGCACTAGCTTATGCTAGTGCACATTTTATTATTATTTTAAAGGGAGCTTAGAACTGCATGCCAACAGAGATAGAGGCAAAGTCACGGTCAACTAGGCTATTAGTAATACCACCTGAGTACTGAGTGTACGAAACGGCTGCAGTATACATATTTTGGTATTCAGCATTTAAAGTGAAGCCTAATACCTTCTCGCCTTCGATGAAGTTACCACCTGGAGCAGGAGCAACACCGTCTACATCATGGCTCCAGGAAAGTACCGGAGATAGATTTACGCCAGAAAAGACATCGTTATATTGGCCAATGATACGAGCGCGGTAGCCCCAAGAACTTTCCGTTACGGTGTCGTTAAGGTCACCATTGCCATCAAATTTAAGCGCATCATTTTCGTCAAACTCATGGGCATAGGTGTAACCGGCTTCAGCGACAATGGCAAAGCGGCTGGCACCTAATACCTGGTCAATTAATTGAATAGCCGTTACTTGAACCTGCGTAACATCAAAGGTTTTAAACCCTGGAAGTGATTCCCCGTCTGCCGCGAACGCTGCTTCTGCCATAAATGAGTTATCCATTTCAGCAATAACCGCATCTTTAACAGCCGGAATAGCCAGGGCTTGCTCTGGAGTTGTACCTGCTGGGAGGGTTGGTAGTATTTGGCTAAGAACCAAGGCCTTAGTGGCGTCTGCCGTTAAAACTGCACCCAATAACTGGGTAGAGTTAATTTGGAATGGCACGTCTAGTTTATGAGTGACCTCACCAGAAAGCGCAATTCCCCCGAGCGTTGTGGCAAAACTAATACCAGCTATCTGCTGATCTTCAGGGTATTCAATTAAGTAATTTGGGTTGGTGCCCGCAAGTCCTGCTACCGCGACATTATACAATTCAGAATCGGTTGTCAGTCCTGCCAGTGCACCACCTGCTACAGCAGCTGCATGTTCAGTAACCAGAGCAAGGGCTGTTCCATTAACAAGGTTTGGGGTGCCAGCATTAGCGGCAGCCGCCACTTCCATTTCCGCCCAAGAGTTAAATGTGCCTTCACCTAGTGCTGCATTCGCGCCTGCAACCACAGCAGCACCTGATTTTTCCTTACCTCCTGCGAATATCGTTCCTGCTGTACTTCCTGGGGCAGCAGTTAAAAAGCCCATTTCGTTAAACGTTGCCTTAGTTCCGCCCACCAAAGGCACACGACTATGAATGTTCATGGCATAAAAACCAAACTCTGTATCCAGTGATTCCGAGAAATAACGGAAAGCCATACCAAATTGACCATCGCTATCAGGCTCTCTATCAGAAACACGGTCGATATTACCCGCCGCAGTTTCTACCGGGCCGCAACCTTCAGGTGCATAATCGTTAGTGGCAAAGTAGGTACCGCAACTTGAGATAACGGTTTCATGGAAACCTAATTGGTAAAAGGCTTCTGCACTTAAATTTTCGGTCAAGCCAAGGCTAGCAAAAGCCATGTTCACCGGAATCAAGCCTTCTTTAATCTCGGCTCCAGGGCGGCGGAAAGACGATACATCAATAGGGTTAATCTGGTTAACACCACCGAGGATGAAGGTTGACTCGCCCCAGCTTACTACTTGCTTACCTAAGCGCACATCTAGCGGCATATCCAGCACTTCGAACTCGCCATAAACGAAGGCGTCCAGTACTTCAGCACCGGAATATTTTGCTAAACTATTATTGTTTGAGTCATCTAACTTGTCGCCCTTAAAGTCTGTTTTATCTTCTAGGGCAGCATCGTGCCAATATTTACCGCGCACAAAAGCACCAAAGCCACCATAGCTTACTTGGAGGTCGTGGCTGCCTTTGAATATCTGTGAAAAAGCATCGCCGCTATCAAAGTTTTTGTCGCCGTCGTTGTTATTTTCTGCGTTGGTATCGGCACCAATTATGCCTTTGATAAGACCGTCATCTTGACCTTCGGTGCGCCAGCTGGAACCCATAGATATTTGGCTATCTAGGCTGCCTTCCATTTCACCCATGAAAAACTCAAAACTTTGAGCTTGGGCTGCCATAATTAAGGGGATGGCTGCTGCCAGATACTTTTTACGGCCGAAGGCCTTAAATGCTGTTTTAGAGATCATATGCCGCTCTTATTGTTATTTTAAAATCGATCTACGCCGATAGTTCTGTAAATTTATGCGTTCTAGGGATTTGCTTCCCGTCCTAAAGCGTACATTTTTTATCACTGACGTCGTTTCTGGACTAAGAAGTGGTACGAAAGGACAATATGGCCAAATATCACACGCGGCTGCTAATTACGGGGGGGAAACTATTGATAAATTGCATGAATTTGCATTAATAATGCTAATGAGAGGCAGAGGTATTTAAAGGTGAATACTCATTCACTGTGGTGGTGAAACCTTGAAGGTTTAGGGGCGTTTATTAAGGTTGAGATAAGTGATGGCGACTGAAAATGTGCAGCAATACTAAACTGCAGCATTCAGCTTGGTAGTGCCTATATTGTTCTCTAGAAGCTTGAGCCAGGCCGACTTAAAAACTCAATTTCATCGTCACTTGAGAGTCGATTCAATATGATATTTCTGTGAGGATAACGTGAAAACCGATCAATGATGGTTTTGTGCTTGATTTCGAACTCATAATTATCAGGCGAGCAATGCTCTTTAAATATCTGTGGTGCTACCTTGTGTATGGCAATTGATTCACTGTGCATATAAGGCATGTATAGAAAGCTGGCCTGTTCTTGGGTAAAGGCGTCATGGGCATTAACCCTTAGCGCTTCCTGAGCTAATACTAGTGCTATTGCATCACTGGCAAAGGCTTGTGGTGTATCGCGAAACATATTGCGTGAGAATTGATCCAGCACGATGATCTCGGCTAATCTGCCTTGAGGGGTGTCGCGCCATTGGGAAAGCTCTCCCGCACAGGCTTGTTGGTGAAGGTTTAAAAACCGAGATCGTATGAGTTGATCAAATGTTTCATCTTTCACCCACCACTGTTTAGGTTTAATTTCTTTAAACCAAAAGTCTAAAACCTGCTGATACATTGTGAATCCTTTACGTATTTTCTTGAGATTAATAATCTAAAGTACAATCTCAGTATTGATTTTGGTTGTCACCGAATTCGCGATAAAACAGCTTTCATGAGATAAGTGATGAATCCTTTCAAGTTGTGAAAGAGTAGGTTCCTTACCTTGAGAAAATACCACTTTGGGTCTTAGGGTGACTTTAGTCATGGCCATCTTTCCCGCATCATTGACTTCCATTACGCCAAAAGCGGTGTCCGTGTATTGCTGTACAGTAAACTTCTTTTTGGCGGCGATGGATAAAAAAAATAACATGTGGCAACTGGATAGTGCTGCCACAAAGGCCTCTTCTGGATCTACATTTTCAGCCACAGAGTAAGGTAGTGGCACCACAGAAGGTGCTGATGAGGCAGGAACGGTGGCGCCCCCATCAAAATGCCATAAGTGTCCCCGACTATATTGGTTATCTAAAAAGCTTTCATCGCTTTTTAGAATCCATTCAACCTTTGCTGTGTGCTGCGACATATAATTCCTAGCCTTTCTTTTCTAGCTTTTAAGAGTAAACAAATCCCGTTTTGGGTGCCTCTTAGGCGTAGTCGTATTCGCCGCCAGCTTCAAGGGCTTTTTGATACGCTGGTCGTGCCTGAAACTTTCGAACGTACGCGGCAATATTGGGGTAGTTAGAGCCGCCTTCGCGAGCGATCATAGCTTCAAGGGGAAAGCTCATTTGAATATCTGCGCCGGTTAAGGTGTCGCCGCAAAACCATGACTGCTGACTAAGGTGTTCTTCAATATAAGCCAAATTAGTTTTAATGTTGGGGCTGGCATAAGAATCTAGTACTTTATTGGCAATCATGCGGGCAACCGGTTTAATGAAAAACGGCATGGGACTATTTTTGACTTTATCAAAAATCAGTTTGATCAGCATCTGTGGCATAAGAGAGCCTTCGGCATAGTGCATCCAATAGGTATATGAACGATGTTCACTACTGCCTGGCTGTGGATATAAGTCTTTCCCATAGGTTTGCACTAAATATTCAATAATGGCCCCGGATTCAGCCACTGTAATATCGCCATCGGTGATAACAGGTGATTTACCTAAGGCATGAATTTTTTTAAGTTCTTTAGGCGCAAGTATTGTGACCTTGTCACGCTCGTAAAAGGTAATGTCGTAAGGCGTTTTTAACTCTTCCAATAACCATAAAATACGTTGTGAGCGGGAGTTATTTAGGTGGTGTAGGGTGATCATGGTTTATCTCTTATTATTTTGATGTACTTTTGAGCAGAACCCGTGGGGTATTAATTAAATTCCCCAATAGCATTATGGCCCCGCCCACTAAAATGGAGAGGTGAAAGTCCTCAGCGTAAAACACAACGCCCACTAAGGCAATGAGCGGCAGGCGTAAAAAATCAAGAGTCACTACTATACTCACTTCTGACAATTGCATTGCGCGGGCAATACAGTAGTGTGCGCTTAATGCACATACACCTATTAATAATAACCAGCTCCATTGTATTGGAGTGGGAGCGGTCCAATTGAACACCGTAAAGATCAATGCCACTGGCAGTTGAATTAGGCACATGTAAAATAAAATAGTCAGTGGTTGCTCGGTATGGAGTAGGGATTTATTGGCGACATACGCTAGAGCATAAAAAATAGCCGCTATTAATACAATTATTGCTGAAGGGTTAAAAACACTGTTACCGGGTTTCACAATAATAAATACAGCTACTAACCCCAGTAAAATAGCCGTAGATTTTTTAAGCGTTAGTCGTTCCTTTAATATTACTGCGGCGATAATAGCGGTCCAAACTGGAACGGTGAACTCCAATGCAAAAACGGTAGCTAGCGGCAGTAACGTTAAACCTAAAAACCAGCCGTATTGACCTGCAAAGTGACTAATATTTCGCCAAAGATGCAATGGTAATTTTTGGGTAGTAAATATGCGGTGATCTTTTTTAACCATTATGATGACGCTAATGACAATAAGACCTACTAGGCTGCGGATAAATAAAATTTGAAAGGTATCTATTACGCCTGCTAATTCACGTGCCGCAATGGCCATGAAACTGAAAGAGGCCAGTGTGCCCATCATCCAAAAGAAGGTTGTCATAGTTGGTGTCAGTTAATAAGGGGGCCGTATGATTGTACCCTAGTTATTCGTTTTGGTGTTTAGCTGTGATGGAAATTTTGCCGTCCTCGTGTATGTTTACATCAATACAAATTGGGTTACAGCAGACTTGGCAGTCTTCAATGTAGTCTTGCTGCGGGACGCTGTCGTCAATTAATATGTCAATGAATTCGCCACAATAGGGGCAGCTAATTGATTTTTCGGGTAGTGGGTTCACTTTGGTATCATCACTTGTTGGTGGCTATTTCATAAGATTAAACCGTTAATAATAGTAGTTTAGGTTTAGTTGAAGATTGCGCCGAGCACCTGATATATCAATACCTGAAAAACCTGGTTCGCTGTATTTTTTATCCAACAGGTTATTTATTTTTAAACGAATATTGCTGTTTTGAAAGCCGTAATGAAAAACACCGTTGAGTAGCCAATATTTTTTTAAATCATAGGCTTCGCCACCATTAAGAGCTATGTTAGAGCCGGATGCTCGGCGTGCAGAAATAAAGCGGGTATGTAAACCTAAATCAATGTCTTGGTTAAATTGGTACTGCCAAAAAATATTGAGCATTTTCTGAGGGTATAAATCACTGGGAATAATAATGTCGTTGGCCAGTGCATCAAAACTCTCCGATTCACTCCTTTGCCAAGCGGAGTTAACGCTTACTTGGTTACTATCTTGTTGCCAATTAATAACCATTTCAACGCCGCCGCTGCGTTGGGTTCCTTGATTTTTAGGTGAAGAGTGGGTGACCTCTGAAATGATTTCTACTTTGTCTTGCACTTTCATTTGATAAGTATTCAGTGAGACCGAAAAGTTTTGTTTAATAGCCCAGTTTACTTGTGCTTCGACAGTTTTGGCGGTTTCCGGTTTGAGTTCAATATTATCACTGATTTCGCCGTCAAATAGAGGTTGGCCAAAAAGTTGTAGTGCCGCCGGGGCTTTGTAAGAAGTACTGTACAAAAATTTAGTACTTAGGTTTTTGTGAAACTGGTATACCAGTGCCGCACGCATATTTTCATTTTGGCCGTATATATTATGCTCATCTATCCGAGCATTAAGTGTCACAGCCGTGTGTTCGTTAATGTTGGCACTGTGCTGTAAAAACAGGCCGCTGTTAATAAAGTCTTTATGACCTTGCGAGATACCTTGTTGGGTTTTTTCTAAGGTGGTGCTGTCAATTTTATAACTATCAAATAACTTTTCACTATCCAATGTATGATCAATGCCAGCGCTAAACTGTTGGTTCTTTGATATATTCCAAAACAACTTCACTGTAGCGTCAACGGCTTCATAACCTAAGTCACGCTGTGCAAAGCTGTTGTTTAAACCCACATCTAAATGTTCTTTGTGACTGGGGCCGCCTTTGGAATAGGCTAAGGAAAACTCTGTGGAAAAATCGGGGTTTACTTGCCACTTGTCTATGGCTTGTATAAAGCCATTAAAAACGGAGATACGAGTATCAGTGCCTAATTCGCCTGTTTCAATAAAACGCCCGGAGTCTACAAAGTTGGCTTTGCTATCAAGCCGACTATAGTGCCCATTTAAGGTGAGGGTGTGCTGTGCCATATTAAAATAGCCCTGCATAAAAGCACTGATTGGAAAAGCGGTATCGTTTTTAGTTTCTTCACCGCTTAAAAAGAATGATCTGCGTGGTAAATCACTTGGGACTTTGCGCCCTGAGTAGTCTAGTTGCGCGCTGGATAGAGATAAAAATCCGCCCAAACTTTCCTGTTGATATCGGTAATACGCAGAAATGCTTTGGCCATCTGAGCCGGCATTAACACTGACTAAACCGTTTTTCCGCAATATGTCATTACCGGTGATGATGTTGATCACGCCTAAAAAAGCATTGGCGCCATATAAGGCAGAGGAGGGGCCACGTACAATTTCAATGCGTTTGATGGCCGTCATGGGAATGAGCTCTTGTCCTAAAAAATTACTACTATCCGAGCGAAATGAGATGGCTTGTCCGTTAATCATCACTTTTAAAACTTTATTGTAACCTCTAAAGCCACCGCTAACGCCTCTTAATCCGCAGTTGTAATTCAGCCCGTCGTCAATGCAGTAAATGCCGGGTTGATGATTAATCGCTTCAGCCACCGATTGAAAGCCCCAGTAATGTATATCTTGTGAACTGATAATAGACACAATAGCAGGGGCATCGGTGACCTTTTGGCTATTACCGGTAGCAATGCTGACGTTAACCTCCAGCATTGATAATTCCAACAAAGACAGGCTGTACAAATAATCCAAGTCATCATCCAGCGAAGCATGACAAAAACTGGCCATAAATAGCAGTATTAGCAAGCGGGGGTGAAGGGCGTAGGTCAGGGCAGACATGCGGCCGCTTCACTATCAAAGCCTTGGGGAGTGGCGAATATGCGCACGCCTCTCAGGCATGAGTAAATAATTTTTTGGTTTTCTTTAACAGCCTCCATTACCTGTAAATCGGCGTAGTTTACATCGCCAAATTCATCAAAATCGATGAGACCAGAAGCACCGTTGTAATTAATGGTGCCGCCACTGGCCAGGGTTGTGATCGCCAAAGCAAATTCACCCGGTTTAATCTCTACCGCATCCATCAGGGCGGCGCTGCCCGATACTTGCGTTAAGTTGGCCAATATCAGGCTACGGGTATCAGCTACTGAAGTTTCTTGAGTTACCCCCCCTTGCAGCATGGCCAGCGCCATTAAATACACGCCGTCATAGGTATATTGTTTACCGGTATTATCCTCGTTGAGCAGGGTGAAGTTTTTGTTGGGGTAAAGCGCATTAAAATCCATAAGCCAACGCCCAAAATTGGGCGCGGTAAGAGCGGAGGGCTCGCTAAAGCGAATACTTTTTGAACCGGTTAAAAGCTCCAAGTAAATAGGAAGTAACACGCTGTCATTAATGCCGGGGATTAAATTAATATACACGCCATTTAAATCACTGCGCGCCATGCCTCTATTACTCATCTCTAGAGCCACTGCCGCTGCCACACCGGTAGAGTCAGTGGGAAACCCTATAATGGCAATGCCATCAAAACTGCCGGCATCAAATAATTCATTTACCTCTACATGGAAATCAGTCAGAGAGGCTTCAGGGTAATCTACAATGATGGAGCCTTGTGTGCCTATTTGGGCGTTAAACTGTGTCATTAATCCTTGGGCAATGGCGATATTAAAAACATCATTACCGCCGCGATGAATAATGGCCAACTGGGTCACGCCGTCACTGATGATTTCTTCCACCAGCGTACTGATCTGAACTAAGTCAGAGGTGCGTAATCGATAAAATAGGCCATTAGTATCTAGAGTAGTGAGATCGGGTGCGGTTGTGGTGGTGCCCATAGTCGGCACGTTTTCATTGGACAATATATCGGAAATAATGACTTTGGCCCCTGAGCTGCAGGTTGGGCCAACAATGGCCACCACCTGATAGTCATCGATCATGCGCTGAACTTCATCGGGCGCAATGCTACTTGAGCAGCCGCTGTCTCTAATAATCAGCTCAATGTTCGCCCCATTGATGCCGCCTGCCGCATTTATTTCGTCCACCGCCATCGTAGCTGCTTGTCCTTGTATATTGATGGGGTTGCCGCGCAGAGCTTGGGCAATGCCTAATTTAATGCTGTTTTCGTCTAGGGAGTGGGAGGTGAGATTGCTTTCGTAGTAGCATGAGGATAAGCATAAGCTTTGTATTAATATGGCCACCACACATAGCGGTTTCATGCATCTGCTCCAATAGAAGTGTTCAATGTGACCATAGGTCAAAGCTGCCATATTGCTCTATTCAGAAGTATAGATGAGTTTTATTGGTTGGCGCGGTTTGCCCTTAATTATTCCAATCTATCGGGCGAGGGTTAAATGCAGGGGGAGCGGGCATAAAAAAAGGGCAAACCCGAAGGTTTGCCCTTTTTTGTACTCTAAATATGCCGAGGCGATATATAGAGTCTCCTTAGTGCTGGTTCAGTATAAAAAGAACCAATTGATTCGTAAAATTAATTACGAATCAAAGCAACTATAGAGGAGAGATGTCTTCAGCTTGAGGACCTTTCTGACCTTGAGTAACAGTAAACTGTACTTTTTGGCCTTCAGTCAAAGTTTTGAAGCCAGTACCAGTGATGGCACGGAAGTGAGCGAAAACGTCAGGGCCGTTTTCTTGCTCGATGAAACCGAAACCTTTAGCTTCGTTGAACCACTTAACAGTACCAGTAGTAGTAGACATAATGTCATCCTATTTTAAAAGAGTAATGGGTGCCTAATAAAAGGCGGTTTCGCTGGAAGTTTTACTATTACTTATCAAAAACAGGACGAGGAGATATTGACATAAATCTTCGCAATTGTGTGCATAAATATAGGGTGTACTTTCAAGCTGGGCGAATTATATACAGGGCGCTTAGGAAGTCAATGTTTAATGTGATTTGGGCCTTTATAATAAGCATTTTATGCGTATTTTAAGGCTGACATAGAAGGGTCTTTAAGGGGGAGAGAGGAGCGCTGTTATGGTTATAACAGCGCAATTATTGGGCTTAAGCAGCGGTCGCGAAACGATTGTCTAAATAATTAATAATCTCGGAAGACTCGTACATCCAGCTCACTTCACCTTTGTCTTCAATGCGCAGGCAAGGCACTTTTAATGCACCGCCACCGTTCATTAATTCATCGCGACTATTATCACAGCGTTTAGCATCGCGTGTTTCGATCGTCAAAGAATTACGTTTCATGGAGCGACGCACCTTCACGCAAAAAGGACAGGCCTTGTATTGATACAATGCAAGGTTTGCCGTTTGGCTATCTATATTCGCTTGATCACCCGCATCACGCTTAACACCGCGTGGGGTAAATACCCAGTCAAAGAATAAAATTAAGGCGCCCAAAATAGCTCGAACAATCTTCATGGCAACTCCAAGTGATGAAAAATTGTGCGAAGTATACCCGTTTGGCCATCACTGACCAAATGGCATTATCATATTAAATACAATTTGCTTACCCCGCGTAGCGAGCGCGATACGCCTTAGTGAGTCTTTTAAGGCGTATTTGGTCACCAATTAAGGAGATTATGGGCGATGCATTGCTTTTAGGCTTTTTGCCTTTGCCCATGCGTTGCAGCTGGCGTTTGGCTAGGGCCATAGTGGCGACCCCTGCTAGGGTTTTATCCTTCCAGTTTACCTGAGGTAGCGTGGCAGCAGCCTAGGGATGCGTTTTCCATAAGTTAGGTAAGGCAGGACTAAACGCCAGTGCTCGACCTAAGCCCACCATAGCAACCCCTGCTTTAATAACCTTTTCAGCCACCGCTAAGCGGGTAATGCCGCCGGTGGTCATAAGGGGCATAGTGGCGTGCTGAGCGATATCTTGTGCAAACGCTAAAAAATAAGCCTCTCGCTCTAGGGTGCGACCGTCTTTTGTGACTCCTTGCATGGCAGGGCTTTCGTAACTACCACCTGAAAGCTCAACTAAGTCGACCTTCAGTTCCCCAAGCCGCTTAACCACTTGCAGCGCATCATAGGCATCAAAGCCGCCCCGTTGAAAATCGGCGGAATTCAGTTTAACGGACACGGCAATATTTTCAGGCAGAGCTTCTTTTATGGCACTAACCACTTGGTACAAGACACGTGCGCGATTCTCTAAGCTGCCGCCATATTGGTCTTTTCGTTGATTGGTAAGCGGAGATAAAAACTGCGATAACAAATAACCGTGAGCGGCATGGATCTGCACCCCATTAAAACCAGCCTCTACGGCCTTGCTGGCGGTTTGGGTAAAGCGCTGTATAAGCTCTTCAATGTCGGTTTCGGTCATGGGTTTTGGCTGGCCAAATAATTTACTGTGTTTGCCCATGTCCAAAGCCACGTCGCTGGGAGATAAAACATCGCCCCCCATGGCAGCATACACTTGGCGTCCGGGGTGATTTATTTGCATCCAAATATGAGCACCATCAGATTGCGCAGCCTGGGCCCACTTCTTAAACGGGGTCAGGGGAGTGTCGGCTTCTAGGGCAATACCGCCAGGACCTGTCATAGCACGGTGATCAACCATTACATTGCCGGTAATAAGTAAACCCGTGCCGCCCTTTGCCCACGTGCGGTATAGACGGTATATAGCCTCACCCGGTAAGTGGCCACTCACTGCCATGTTTTCTTCCATGGCGGCTTTGGCCAAGTGGTTGGGTAACGTGGTGCCGTTAGGCAGCGTAAAAGGTGTAAAGACGCTCTGACTCATGAGTAGTTACCGATTGATTAGATTCTCCAAAAGTATAAGCTTAAAGTTAACTTTAAGGTCAATAGTTAATTATAAAATCAACGGGGGGTTTTATGCGCATAGGGCAGTTAGCCAGTTTGTCTGGCTTGGCGGCACACACCATACGGTTTTATGAGTCTAAAGGGCTTTTAAATAAACCTAAACGCAGCATTAATGGGTATCGCATCTATGATAAAGATGCTTTGCAAAGCCTGTCGCGAATTCAGTGTGCCCAGCGTCTAGGTTTCAGTCTAGAGGACATGTTATCGGTTATGGCGGGTGATGGCACCGCGCAGGGCATGGACCATGACAAAATGTTAGAGCAATTGGATATGCGTTTAATTGAAGTCGATATCTTGTTGGGACAACTGAGTCGACAAAAACAAGACATCATAGATTTCAAAGTAAGGCTTCAGAAGAATTGGGATCAAGGGCAGTGCCTGCAAGTAGATGAAATAAATCAGCTGAATTGATGGTTAAAGAGTAACTTATAGCAGCCCTGAGGCTGCTTTAAATGGCTCTCTTAATTTCACTAAGGTCTAAGCTTTGACAACACAGTCCCCTTGGGGGAAACACATGCAGGCTAATCGTACCCCCTGCTTTAATTCGTCCGCAGTTAATCCTTCGGTAGATGCATTTAAATGTTCACCTGCAGATACCGTCACCTTACATTCACCACAGTCACCGGTGCGGCAACCGTAATCCATCTCAATGCCTTGAGATTCAGCAATGTCCAGTATGGAATGACTGCCGTCCGCCACCACCGTTTGGTTTGCTTGGCTAAAGGTCACAT
>JAPYOO010000058.1:12571-14656 GCA_029938135.1 Bermanella sp.
TTCTCGTTCTTTGTAGTCAGGTACCAGTGTGGTAATAAGCGGTGCACTTAAGCGTCCACTGGCCTGCAGTATTGGATTAATTTCACCTGCTTTGGTGGGGACAATAATAGGCCTGAACTTAGTGTTTGATTGGGCCAGTTGCTGTATGGCTTCGTCATAGATTATGTCGCTCATTTCGCGTACCGAGAAATAAAAGGCGATATCTACGGGTTTGTTTTCATGGCTTAAATATCGGGCCATGGACATAAGGGGTGTAATGCCACTACCAGCCCCGAGGGTTAATATTTTCTTAGGCAGGGCGGTGGGGTCAAGGCAAAACTTTCCTGAAGGCCCTTTTAGTTTTACTCTATCTCCCGTTTCTAAATGATCGCTCAGCCAGTTTGAAACGTGGCCGCCGGGCACCCGCTTCACGGTAATATCCAGGTACTCAGGGTTACTGGGTGATGATGAAATTGAATAGGCACGCTTAACTTGCTGATCACCAATATCTAAAATAATACTGACAAATTGGCCGGGCTTAAAATCAAAAAAACATACTGGATCGGCAATGAAACGATAGGTGCGGGTATCATGTGTTTCATCTATGACCTTACTCACTAATGCTTCTATTTCTTGACCTTGCCAAGTGGGAATATCATTCGGGGTCTCGGCCATCTGATACATCAGCGTACACTGAGCGTTATCCAATTTATTAAGTTTGTAACCGGCATCAATTTTTTTATCTAATTTACAAATATCCACAGTGGGGATTTTTAATTGTGATTGACTAGAATAGCGACACCGCGCTTTATGGTCGGTGATGTCGTTTACGTACAGGTTACGTAACTCCTGTGAGCGAGCTCGATGAAAGCTCACGTACAAGCTGTCGCCTTTTACGCGGGACGATACCACTACGGGTAAGTCTATGGTGTCGCCATAGGCGCCAGTCAGTTGTGCCCAGTCACCGGTTTTTAACGATTTATCTCGGGCCACTTTTTGAGAAACATAAAGCGGATGCTCATCAGGCATGTTATCAAGCGGAGTGGCTTTGCCTGAATTAAAGGTGCTGGTGGCAAATTGAATACGTTGAGGGTTATTCGACAACGTGCCGCGGCCGCTGTTGAGTATTATGCCCTTGGGCAACTCTAAATCCTCTAGTACTGGGCTAAAAAATTTAAAGGCCCCAGGTTTTCTATAAATGTCTTTAAACGGGTGGCAGTTTTCATCTTTGTAATCGAGCATAAATCGATTTTTGCCAACACCGCCATACAGTAACGAGCCCGCCGTCACTAACTCTTGCCAGTCAATAGGCTCGCCGTTGGCGTGATCAAAGCTGCAATACAAAGGCCCGTTGCCACCGTGTAAATAATCTTGAATACGTTCAAATAATTGGGCTCGATTGACTTCACCTTCTTGGCGCACTAACCCTTTGCTATTCGCCAAGTCAGGCTCTAAAAAACGTTCTTGTAAATAACCGCTTTTACATAACTTAGCCAGTATTGTGTGTTGTTTAGCCAGTTTCTTGTCTTTGATAAGGCGCCCAGTAATATTAGCCATCACGTCATAAATAATGGTGGCGTCAGAGCGAGTTTGGCTGGCGGCTTTTTTCTGGGGCATGGAAAGTGTTAATCGCCATTCACCATTTTGATACAGCTTAGGGGTGGCAGGATGAGGCGGCGAGGGAATAATAAGTTGAGCATTTTTTAACGACCAAGGATCCGGAATCGGATCGATTACTACTAGTGTGTTTTTAGACTGACATAACTTGTTTAACCAGCGTTTTCGGTTGGGCATATTGGCTTCAAACTGAGTGCCAAAACATAAAAATAGCTCGTTCTCGTCCACGTCATCACTGTAATCTAAGGCAGCACGGGGCTGATCGTTAACGGCGTCTTGATAAGCGTCATCGGGCAAGCCCATTCTACGAGCCGCCTCAGGGGCCTGATCCATGGGAATGCGTCCCATAAAATATTTACGGCTAAGGCCCTGAACTTCGCTTTCGGCATTAATTTGCCCAGGCAAACGTAATACACCGCCTAAAGGCGATGAGTCAGTGTCTAAACCAAACTTACCCACTAAAGCCAACAGGCTTCCCCACAAACAGTG
>JAPYOO010000058.1:14756-19102 GCA_029938135.1 Bermanella sp.
ATTTCATGGGCCACCGCCATGGCCAATAGGCTATCGCCTTTCGCTTTAATTAATATTACGCGCTCGTCGCCGATTTTTTTGGCAATTTCAAGTGCGCTTTCCGACTCCATTACTTCAAAAATGTAGGCGTCTAAATTTCGTTTTTTCTTAAGCTGATTAAAGGCAGGAGGGTGAGTGATAACCCCGTTCCAACCATTTAGAATATATAAACGATCCTCACCTTGCATGGCTTGATCCAGCGTTAAAAATGGGCCCTCTTGGCCGGTGAGCATTTCATTGTGAACGGCACCGGCATTAAGGCAGTGTTCGGCATTACCGGTAAGGTTGCGAATGCCCAGTAGGCGAAACACCTCCTGCATGGCAAAGATGGCAAAATAATCAATTTGCCCAGATGCATAAACCAAGCTGCGTTTATTGCTCTGCATATGATCCAATAACATGTCGCTTAGTTGATTGATGGCTTGATCATAACTAATGGCCTTGCGTAACCCTGTGATGGGGTCCAATACACTGGGAGTTGTATGAATAGGGTAGGCGACCTTTTTATTCATAGTGGAGTGGCGAAGTTTTACACAACCCTTACTGGGTCCCGTATTGCCGATGCTAAATTCTACATTGGACGAGTCAGTAGTGTTTTTATTAACGTTGTAATGGCCGCTATCACCTACGCCGCAATAAGAGCAAGAAATGTGATTGGCGTTGCTTAAAGAGATAATGCCAGGTTGTGACATATAAGCAGGAGAGTGTTTTAAATCGGGTAAAAAACCCGCATGCTCAATGGTTTGAATAGGCGCGCTTGAAAAAGAATTTGGTGATACTTTTTGCGGAATATATATCCTCAAAGGTGATGAATTTGACATGTGACGCCCCTATTAAAATTTTTTCTATGTCGTAAGGTAAATTTAACAAAATGAAAAAATAGTAATGACGAGTCAAAGTTATAATTTCATGAATTTTTATTTTTATTTTATCAAAACAGTGAACTGGTCGACCTTTTTGATGGTTTTCCGTGTATTTCGTCACTGCCAATAAGTAGTACCTAACTATGGCTTTGGTACTTTTGCTCGATATAACCATAAGTTATATTGTGACGGCAATTAAAATATTAAAAATAGTATTAATATAGCGAATACGAATAAGACTAAGGTACTAGTACTGTAAATTACAATTTAAGCGCATTTATTTAAAACTCTCGTTGTAAATTGAGTGAAATACGACCTAGTACGCCAAAGGATTGACTTTTATCTAATTTATATATTCCTTTTTTGCATATAGGCAGTGAGAGGTATATAGTCCGATGTCGTAAAAGTTGAGGTTGTTTTTTCGAGCACAAGCGCAAGTCGCACCCGATAAACAAGGAGTTTATTGGCTTTTTTAATCAGGAGGATATGAGTTCGTAGGAAGGTATGTAATGTTTGGTTTAAAGAAGTTTTTCTCGGTAAAAGAACAACAAAATATAGAACATGACCGTAAGGCTGAAGTTGCGCCCGCCATTCAAAGTGAAAAATTCCCTATTGGATATGATGAACATCTTATTGGTCGACTTAAAGACGATCACGGAGAATTAGTGCGCCTGTTTACGTCTGTTATTCACCTTGCTGAAAATAAACGTTTTAACAAAGCCATTACGGAGCTGACATCTTTTCGCACGTTATTAACGAATCACCTTATTACCGAAAATACCAAGCTTTATATCTATCTTAATTATGCTTATAAAAAAGACAGTTCTACCGCTGAAATGGTGGGCCACTTTCGCAAAGAAATGAACCAAATTGGTAAATCAGTAATGTCGTTTATTCAAGATTATGTTCGCAGTGGTATTACGGACGGGAATCAACAGGCCTTTTTGAGGCAAGCCCGTGAGATAGCTGGCATCTTAGTGAATCGTATTGAAACCGAAGAACAGCGCCTTTATGAAATTTATGATTTTAGTCTTGCAATGGAAGCTCACGCTTAGCATTCGGCCAGACTTGTGCATCCCAGTACGGGGTGCCGCCGCCAAAATATTCAATTGAAAAATCGATAAAAGCCCGTACCTTAGCCGGCATATATTGACGTTCAAGAAACAGGGCGTAAATTGTAATGTGTGGCATCTCATACTCGGGTAATAATTGTATAAGTGTGCCATTTTCAATATCAGGGCCTGCCACAAAGGTAGGTAACCTTGCGATCCCCACCCCTTGTAATAACGCCTCCCTTAACGCTTCACTATTATTGACTTGGTAATTGCCGTTTATTTCCACAGTGTGGGATTGATGAGGTTCTTTGAAGGTCCAGCTGTTTAGCTGATTTGAATAGCTGTATAACAAGCAATTATGCTGTTTAAGGTCGTGGGGCAATCTAGGTTCACCATTTTTTTCAAGATAGCTAGGTGAGGCACATATAATGCTGTGCAAGGGCGTTAGTTGACGCGCTATTAGGTTAGAGTCGGGCAATACCCCTGCGCGAATAGCCACATCAAAACCACCGCCCACTAAATCCACTTGTTTATCGTCCATCACCAAATCCAGGCTGATTTTTGGATAAAGGGCTAAAAATTTTGGAATTATAGGGGCTAGATGCAAGCGCCCAAATGACATAGGAGCATTAATACGTAACCGCCCCTGTGGCTCCCCTTGCAATTGGGTTACCGCATCTTCGGCATCTTTCGCGGCGGAGTGGGCGAGCTTGGCGTGGGCAAAGTAATGCTCTCCCGCTTCGGTTAAGCTGATTTTACGGGTGGTGCGTTGCAGTAATTTTACCCCCAAATGCTGCTCTAGCTGGCGGATGCGTTTACTAACCGCCGATTTAGATATGCCCAGTACTTGAGCTGCATTGGTAAAGCCGCCGTGCTCTATCACGGCTACAAAAACGGGTATGGCGCCAAATCCGTCACTCATGTTTATTACCTGTTTGTACCTTGTTAACTATAGGTTAACAGTGTTTGTCCAAATAAGGGGATTATCAGTCAAAAGGAAACGGTTTATCATATACCCACACAACGCAGTGAGAGATAAAAATGGAACCGACACAGAGTAAAAACGGCTGGGTACATGGCCTGATGTTTTTCACCGTTGTTTTGGTGGCTTTTTCATTTCCGGTGGGAGCTGCTATTACCCACGCCTTGCCAAGCGAGGTAATGATGTTAATTCGTTTTGGTATGGCCAGTGCCTTATTTGCCCCCTACGTATTCTTAAAACACGGGTGGGTACTTCCAAGCTTTAAAGCCTTAATGGGTTATGGCCTGCTAAGCCTTCCCTTAGTGGCATTCTTTTATTGCATGTTTGCAAGTTTGCGTTACACCACCGCACTTAATACTGGCGCCTTATATACCACCGTGCCGGCAATGACCGCGGTGGCGGCGTATTTTATAAATAAGTCAGTTAGTACTAGGCAGCGTAGTATTGGCTTGTTACTGGGTACAGTAGGTGCTTTGTGGATTGTATTTAGGGGGGATTTAGAAGCGGTGTTAACGCTAAATGTTAATAAGGGAGATCTGATCTTTTTACTGGGGTGTGTCTTTATGGGGATCTATAACCCATTAGTTAAGAGGCTGTATAACCAAGAGCCCATGGCGGTCATGACCTTTTGGGTCATTCTTATGGGCACCGTAGTATTGCTGATGATGTCTTGGGGAGAATTAAAGCATGTTCAGTGGTTGCAGGTAGATCCTAGCGTCTATTTAGGTTTAGGGTATTTGGCCATATTTACCACCTTGTTTTCCTTTTTTGTATTGCAATTGGCTACCGTTAAACTAGGGGCGACTAAGGTGGCGGCTTATGGTTTTTTAACCCCTATTATGGTGGTGGCGCTGAGTGTTTTAATAGGCGAAACCCCGTTTGATTGGCAATTCATACCGGGTATTTTTTTAGTAGTATTGGCGTTGTTATTGATTAATGTTGATACTAAAGTGATGTTTAAAACAAAAGAGTGTGTGCAGAGCGCGTGACCTTTAAAGCGCGCTATAAGACATTGTAAATTATTAACTTGTGGGCTCTATATTTTAAGGGCTATATTAGCTTTATTATTTCATTGGCGTAAAAAAATCCTGAAAGAGTATTTTGTTTCACGCCTATACGGCAACCGCCTGTTGGTCAGTGACATGTGCCATGCGTGTTAAAATATTCTAGCCAACAATCCTTTGCCCATTATTAGGGTATTATGTGTTTGATTTTCTGTTAATAAGATAAGTTATGGCACAAATTTTATTGATCATTGGTGTATCTATATTTAGAGTGTTAGCTGTAATTCATCTTGTTTACACGTTCTTCACAAATAAAATCGAGGCTTACAATCCATTGGTAATGTCATCGATGAAATGTACATCTCTAATGCTGGCTAACGAAACGACGATGCCGAATGCCTGG
>JAPYOO010000058.1:19202-21210 GCA_029938135.1 Bermanella sp.
AAAATTCCGTTCATAGGTATTTGTATTTCAACTTTATGTTTTATGGCGGGCAGTTTTTTTAATCAATACATAACGCATTGCAGCAACGACTCAGTAACATAGTCACAATTTGTACAAAATTATTCCCTGTGCACGGCGTAAATGGAACAAGGATACTTATGAGTAAATCTGAATGTACGTACTGGAATGTACTTAACACCGAAAATAGTTTCAAATGGTCGCCTATTGAAGGGACTGATGGAATGTTAGAAGAAATAACATTATCCATAGATAGTGACACCGGAGATTATACTCGTTTAACTAAGTTTAAATCCGGTGCAAACACTAAAGCATTTGGCGGTAAATCACACAACTACCCTGAAGAAATCTACATTATTTCAGGGCGCCTTTACGATGAAGCCTTTGGTGTATGGTTAGAGCCCGGGGATTATGCAAGCCGTCCTCCTGGTGAGATACATGGCCCTTTTATTTGTGAGCAAGAGTGTTTGGTTATGGAGATTTCATTTCCAAGCCAGGCTCAAGATGTCATTTAACACGTTTGTGTACACTTAAATTATTTTTTACGTTTAATGAATAACAACATAGAAGGAATTAACATGGCGGCTTATGTGATTTATCACTATGAAATAACAGATAGAAGTCAAATCGATGAATTGACTCGTTTATCTTTACCTGTAAATGAAAAGTACCACGCTAAACTTATTATCGGTAGCCCAGTTAAGGCATTAGAAGGAACCACTTTTACTCATATTGTGATGTTGGAGTTTAAAAATTTTGAAACAGCTAAAGAGTATTATTATTCTGTTGAGAATAAAGAGATAACAATATTAAGAAATAAAATAACATCGGGCTGGGCTACTATTGTACCTGGAGATTCTGAAACACAAGCTGTGGTGGATTCTGGATATTTTAACGCTTAGTTTTATTATTCTTTTAGCGAATTCACGTTGTATGGCTGGTGAAGGTGCTTTATAACGTATGTGACTTAGTATTTTTTACAGATAATAGATTGTAGGGAACGAAAAATGCAACTAGATTTAGAATGCTAAAGTGTACTCGCCCATGTAAATTATGGTGACACAAATTTAATCTCATACTGAATTAAAAATGAAACTTGTATGTTATGAAGGCCACCATTTAATTCGGTGGCCTTCATGCTTAATGCCCTAGAACATTGCTTTCGGACTTCTTTAATCTTTTAGCCGCTTTCTTTTCCTTGGCGTTTAAAAGCGGTTTCTTTTTATCGCTCTTTTTATTGTCTTGTCCTTTGCTCATTATATTTATCCATAATCATAAGTGCATAACCTATAGTCAGTTTGAACCAACTAAGGACAGTACTAAGTATTGACGTTAATGAAGCCACATTGTCGATACCAAGAAATATCAGTATGGCCCTAATAATGCGTAACGCAAAGGCATTCTATCCCCTCTAAAAGCAAGTTGGCGTGTAAGAACTAATTATTTGATAATGTGAAGTAAGTTTCTATATTTTGGTCTAATACCGACGACTGTTGGAGGTTATTAGGTAGGGCGTGCTTAACGAAAAAACAAAGTTTTCTTACTTTGCGAATCTTTAAGTACAGAGTTAAAGCAGCATATTGGTCTATGTATGCACATGCTTGCAGTGACTTAACCTGTGTTAGACGAGGGTAAGAGGTGCTAATCCCCTGTAGTCTGATCTATAGCCCGTCTATTACATAATAAGCCTTACTGCTATACTTAACGCAATTCCCCTTATATCCCCCACCTATCCGAGACTCCCTATGCCATTTTCCAAACTTGGGTTGTGTGATCCTATTGTGCAAGCCATTAAAGACGTGGGTTATACCGCACCTACGGCCATTCAAAAACAAGCTATTCCTATTATTCTTAACGGTAAGGACGTCATTGCTACGGCTCAAACCGGCACAGGTAAAACGGCTTCTTTTGTATTGCCAATATTACAAATGTTCAATAAAGAGCGAACTCTGCGCGGTAAACGCATACGCGCGCTAATACTCACACCTAC
>JAPYOO010000059.1 GCA_029938135.1 Bermanella sp.
AAGTCAACCATAGTTAGAAGAGGCCCGGTGAAGTTTGGCCCTGTGTTACCAGCGAACCTGATTCATGCCGCCGTCGGCCTGCAAATCACTGCCGTACATAAAGGACGAATCATCGGATGCTAAAAACAATGCGGTTTTAGCCATCTCTTCAACATTGCCGACTCGGCCTGCGGGCAGTCTGTCGGCAAACATTTGCCATACATCAGACGCTTCTGCTTCGCTTAAACCCCGGTTTGTGTGAATAGGGGTCTCAACTGGGCCCGGGCTAAGCACATTGATGCGGGCGTCAATTTTAACCAGCTCCGGGGTTAGAGATCTAGCCAAAGATCTTACCGCCGCTTTGGTGGCGTTATACAAGGCGCCGCCCTCTGCTCCCATCTCGTTTAAACAGGACGATACCAGCACCACTGATGCGCCCTTATTCAAATAAGGCACCGCATACTTCACGGTAAAATAGGCGCCCTTAAAGTTAATGTTGGATATTTGATCAAACAGGGTTTCATCTGTGTCTTCTAACATAGTGGGGGCAAATACCCCGGCGCTTGAGAATATAATGTCTATCTTGCCAAAATCTTTTGCCACGTTTTCATATAATGACTTTATGCTGGCTAAATCAGTTACATCACCCAGATAACCGCAGGCGTTGTGGCCAATGTGGGTAATGGCTGCATCTAGCTTTTCTTGGCTGCGGGCAAGTATTACTACCTGCGCGCCCTGGCGAGCATATTCCGTGGCGGTGGCCAGGCCAATGCCGCTATTGCCACCCGTGATGACGGCTACTTTGTTTTTTAATTTATGGTTCATGGTGTTTTCTTCTCTTAGGGATGTGGTTGGGATGGCTGAAGTATGTGCATTCCTTTAATATAGATAAATACATTATATTGAATACAATACATTCCAAAGTGGAATGAGTTTGCGAGGGAGAGGAGAAGCGCCATGGACCGATTTACGGCAATGAAGATATTTGTGCGCATTATTCAAATGGGCAGTTTTACGGCGGTGGCGGGGGAGATGAGTATGACGCAATCCTCTATCAGTAAAAAAATAGCCGCCCTGGAAGCCAATCTTGGGGCCACATTACTTACCCGCAATAATCGCCAAATACAGCTCACCGAGGTGGGGGCTAATTATTACGAGCATTGCCTGTCTATTTTAAGTGAGCTGGAAGAAGCCGAGGCGCAAACCAAGGACTACACCCTAAAGCCAACCGGTAATTTAAGGGTGAACGTGCCGGTGGCCTTTGGCCGATTGCATGTGATCCCTTATCTGTCTGAATTTATGAAAACCTACCCGGATATTAAGGTTGAGCTGAATTGTCTTGATAGAAAAATTGACCTGCTCAACGATGGTTTTGACCTGGTTATTCGTATTGGCCATTTAGCCGACTCTAACCTGGTAGCTCGTAAATTAGGCACCAGCCCACGGGTGATTGTGGCAAGCCCCGAGTACCTAAAAAATCATGGGGTACCTAACAATCTAGATGATTTAAAACAGCACCCGTGCCTGGTCTATACCAACTTGGCCACGGTTAATATTTGGCATTTCTGGCACAACAAGAAGGAAGTGCGGGTGCAGGTGGATGCCGCCATGCAGACCAATAGCAGCGATGCCATTCTTGAGTGTGCGTTAGCGGGCTTGGGAGTGGCGGTCATGCCTAACTGGTTAATACAGCCCCAGTTAGATGCAGGGGCTTTAACCACAGTGCTTCACGATTTTGTGCCCACCGAATTTCCCATAAACGCAGTATATCCACACAATCATTACACACCGCTAAAGGTGAGGTGTTTTATTAACTTCTTTAAGGAAAAGTATTCACAAGATGCCGTGTTGAATACCCAGCCTGTTTGACGTTTTAAAGGTGTTTATCATTGCTATGAATGTTCACCTCTTGTTGGCGGTTTCTAAGTTCTGCCACAATGGCGGTGGTGGTTAATAGGCCAATTACCAGTAATGCGTTCATGTTGTTTACTCCTGCAAGGTTGGGTACAGGGTTAGATTACGGCATTGCCTTTTATTAAACTTGTATAAACCTGCTAACGTTGGGCTAAACTATTCTTCCCATCCAGGTACATGCTGCGGAATTCGCTTGGTGTCACGGCCATTTGTTTTTTAAAGAAGCGCCGAAAGCGGCCAATATCTTGGAAACCCAGTTTACCTGCTATTAAATCAATATTATGAATGTCAAAGTTGTGGCTGCGGGGTCACCCATTAGGTTTTCTCCGTCAAGTGAGCGTTAAAATATCTCCCGATAAATCGGGTGCCAAAGGCCTAGGGTCAGGTTTCGCCTTATGCGCACAAAACAAAACCTGGCCCTCGTGCCCACGTTGCTATCTATTGGGGGAAGATCGATCGAAATTAAATATCGTGTGCTTGCGCGCCTTAAGAAATCTTAAGGTCCGCTAAGCCTTCTTTGGCTGGCATTTCCTATTATGACTATCCCATTCATAACAATAACAAGTGATCGTCATGCAACATTCAAAATTACTAATAATTCCCCTACTCATGTCTCTTATGGCATGTGGTGGCGGTAAACATATACCAGGCTTTCCAGACAGTGGCAGTGGCAGTGGCGGTGGTGGAGGCGGAGGCGAAGGAACGGGCGATTCGTCCAGTATAAATCTAATATTCACTGATCCTGGGGTGCGCAGCAGTGGTGTGGCCGGGGTTAAGTTTGCGGAAGACATTAAGTACGGGGCGCATAGTAAACAGCGCTTTGATATTCATATGCCACAGGCCAATGAAGCCACGCCTTTATTGCTGTTCTTTCATGGTGGTGGCTTTGTCAGCGGTAATGAAGACAAGCTATACGATAAGCTGGGCAGTGACTTCCCTACCTTGTTAGAAAATGGCTATGCTGTGGCCACGGCGACTTACCAATTGATTGATAATACCCATTTGGATGGTGTGATAAGAAGCCTAAATGACACTAAATATGCCCTTCAATATATTCGCCGTCACGCGCAAGTCTTAAATATTGACCCAGATAATATTGTATTAATGGGCACCAGTGCCGGCGCCTCTAGCTCTCTATGGATTGGTTTACAAGATGATATGGCAGAGCCCTTAGCGCAGGACCCTGTGCTTCATGAGAGTACCCGAGTGAAAGCCATTGCAGTTTCAAGCACTCAAGCCACTCTGGATACCATGCGCTGGACCTCGGAGGTATTTGCTGACTTTAACATCTCTGACGAAGAGGGTATTAGCCTAGGGGGCGGCGCCAAACGAGCCCTGACATTTTACGGTGTCATGCCAGATACAGAGGCATTGGCCGATCCGCTAACGGCTTTGAATACTCCTGAAATACAAGCTTATCGACAATCAGTGGACATGCTGGATTTTTTATCTTCAGATGACCCTGAGCTTTGGGTGTCCAACACGGGCAACTACGGTGGTAAACCCGAGGATACAGGCAGTTATTTTCACCATGGTTACCATGCTCGAGCCATTCACAATCATGCCCATTTAGCCAGTGTACCAGGTGTGTATTATTACAGTGGACCCATTGGGTCGGCTTACAGTGATCCAACAGGGGAAACCAGGCTCGAATTTATTATGCGAAAATTCGCAGAATAGACCCTTAAAAATCAATTCAGAAGTGGCCATAGATACCTCTATGGGCCACTATTCATATAGAGCAAATAGTGCATTTGAACTACACTAATAATAAGATTTTATGGTGAATATATTCATGGATTCTAAACGCATCCTGATTATCGAAGACGATGAACGAATGGCCGCTATGTTGCAAGAATACCTTTCGCTCGACGGGTATCTTGTGAATTGCATCCATAGAAAACCGGACTTTTATCCGCAGCTGCTGCAAGGCATAGATATTGTATTATTAGATTTAATGTTAGGGGAAGACAGCGGCTTAGAGTTGCTTAAGGAAATTAGGCTGCACAGTGGGGTACCGGTTATCGTGGTCAGTGCAAAAAATGAAGATACCGATAAGCTGCTGGGGTTTCAGTTAGGGGCAGATGATTATTTATGTAAACCTTATAACCATCTTGAATTAGTCGCGCGTATACAGGCAGTGCTACGTCGAGCCCAGCCGGAGGTGGCGTCTAATCTAATTTGTGTAAATGACTTAGTTTTGAATATAAAAAGTTTTACGGTTTCGGTAAATTCAGAAACGCTAAACCTAACAAGTTTAGAGTTTAATATCGTTAAGCAAATGATGGAAAATAAAGGTGAGTTAGTGTCTCGGGAAGACATTTACCAGCAAGCCCTGACGCAAAATCGCGAATTTGAAACCCGTACTTTGGATGTGCATATTAGTAATCTTCGCCGTAAAATTGGTGAATATAACGGGAAAAATCAAATAAAAACGGTACGTGGAAAGGGCTATGTTCTACTGGATTTAAATAACGAAAAATCCAATTTAGCATCATGGCCCGTTTAATCGAGAATCTCTTTTGAAAACACTTTTTGTTAAATTTTATTTGATTTTTATTTTAAGTATTGTGCTGTTGTGTGTGAGCTTTTTTGTTTTTAGTAAGCTCACTTCGGGGCAGAATCAACAAATTAAAAGTAATTCATCGGTATCCTCTGATGTAGCGGGTTTTCTCGCCTCTATGCCTAACCCCGTATCGTTAGAGCATCTTGATCATGTGGCGACGACATTTGTTAGGCACTCCAAGAAGAAACTCTGTTTTCTAGATGAACTTTATAACAAGGTGAATTGCCCAGGTAAGATCGATCGATTTTTACCCTTAATAAAAAAATTAAAAGAAGGCGATCGATTAACTCGCCCCAATTTTATGGTTTTGGGTCCGTTCACTGTGGTCTCACACAAAGGCCCGTTGAAAATGTTTATCTGGAAAAAACAGCGCTCCCAGTTAAATTCTGCGGTGGGGTCGTTTTTCGTAAAAAATGGCCAATATATCCTAATATTAATGGCCATTTTGTTCTGCATTCTTCCGTGGCTTTATCTTTCATACACATTGTTAAAGCCGTTATCGCGGCTTATTCTTTTGGTAGATAACATGGCTCAAGGGGACTTTTCTGTTGAAGTGAACTCTAAAGATGCACAAAGAAAAGATGTGGTAGGAGGCTTGGCTAAAGTATTGCAACGTATGCAATTGGCCATGGTACAAATTCAGGAGTCTAATAAAACCTTGGTGGTTCGTGTTGCTCATGAAATACATACGCCACTCACTCGTATCAAGCTTGCCACTGGCCTTATTATTAAAAAGGCGCCTGGAATAGGCTTAGAGCAACATGTGCAAGATATAGAAAAAGATTGCAATGAATTAGCCGCTACCAGTAACGAGTTGATGGATTTAAGCCGAGTAAGCAGTGGGCGAGCCACTGGGGAGATGCAAGCCATATCGCTTAATCAATTACTAGATCAAGAGTTGGCTCAGTTTGAAGGTTTGTTCGCCCAAAAAGGGCTGTTGTTAGAGAGGCAATTAATTGTTAGAGATAACATTCAAGGTTATGAAAAAGACCTTAAACTGGTATTTAAAAATATATTTGAAAATATTTTAAAATATGCAAAAGAAAACACCTTGGTTCGTATAACCAGTTGCATGCAAAACGATATGTTAATGATTGAGTTTATTAACTCAAGTGATTACCAATTGCCAGCAGAAGATCTTTTTGAACCCTTTGTTCACACCAGTGGCCACCATCAAAGTAATGGGTTGGGCTTAAGTTTTGTTAAAAACGTTATGCTAATGCACCAGGGGCGGGTAACGTTTAGTTATGGTCGTGGAATTTTCAGTTTAAAACTTTTATTTTCAATGCAGGGTAATAAAAATTAAGCAGGGGCGCAGGGTTAGGTCTTGCCTTTTTCCTTTTCCAAAATGCTCTAAGTATGGCTGCCTGATTCGCATGGCGACTGGGTTGGCACAGCCATTCAAAATACCCGTTAAATTAATTTATAATCAATGGCTTTAAGTACCGCACGGGTTCGATCTCTTACTTGCAGTTTTGCCAATATTGAGGATACATTATTGCGAATCGTGCCTTGTGATTTGTGCAGTGCAATTGAAATTTCATGATTCGAAAAGCCTGCAGCCACAAGCCTAATGACTTGTAATTCTTTGGCGGTTAACGTTTCAATTTTGCTTTCTATTGAGCTATTTGTCGAGCCATCAATTGAATTCTGCCCTTGATTGAAATTAGGATTACGCAACAAGCGCGTAGCATTTTCCATCACCTTTGTTGTTATGGCGGGCTGTAACCATGTTTCACCCGCGGCCACCGTATCAATCGCGGCCATCAATGACTCTAGGCTAATGTCTTTTCGCAGGTAGCCTTTTGCCCCTAACGCCATGCACTTTAAAACCAGTTCATGTTCATCAAAGGTGGTTAATACCAGAACGGGAACATTAATCTGCTTTTCAGCCATGGCTTCTAAAACCTGTAGGCCATCCATTTTTGGCATACGAATATCCAATAAAATAATATCGGGTTGAAGATTCGCAATGGCTTCTAATACTCCGCTGCCGTCATCCAGTTCAGCAACTACGTTTATCTTGCCGGTTATCTCTAACAGGCTACAAATACCCATTCTTACCAGGTTTTGATCATCTACTAATAATAATTTAATCGTCATTACGCAGTGCCCTGTTAAATCATATAATCAGGAAGTTTTATATCAATTCTAAAACCCATATTTGAAAATTGGTAATGCATTGTACCATCCACTTTAGCCACTCGTTCGGCCATTCCCTTTAAACCATTACCAGCCACGATATTTTTAGGGTATTTGTTACTAGACTTTCCATTATCAACTGCCTTGCCATTATCTAACACGCATAGTTTTAGCCAGCTGTCACACTGTGATAAACTAATTTGGCAATGATTACTATGACTGTGTTTCATCATATTGGTGATCGATTCTTGAACAGACCGAAAGATAATTTCTGCAATGCGCGCATTTAATTGAGGCGTGACCAACGTAATATCTAACGACACATCAATGCCAGGAATATCCCTACAAAGTGTTTTCAAGGCGTCTCTTAAATCAACGTTTTGCTCTGCTCTAAATTCAGAGACGGTTTCGCGAACATCGGCCAATAATAATCCGCAAATAGACTTCGCGCGTAAAACATGATCTTTAATTGTATTCGTATCAACATGACTTGCCACTTCTAGCTGAAGGTTTAATGCCGTTAAGTGATGCCCTAATACATCATGAATATCTCGGGCGACTCGTAATCGTTCATCACGCTTGGTGGTGGCACTTAATAGAATTTGAGTGGCTTTTAATTCACGTAACAACTGCAAAGATTTATTTTTAGCGTTTTCTTCCACAATAAATCGATAACTGGCAAGCAAAGCAAACAGATTAAATAACGCATAAAGTAAAGCGTTAGTCATCACGCCATTTAAATCTTTAAACCAAACATCAATCGCGGTGCCTATGATCGGAATTAAAAGCGCCCACACCACGCAAGTAACAGTACTAAAAATCGTCGGCAGTTGCGCCACGACTATAATGGCCAAAATCCCGATCAAGCCATATTGAAACAACACCACTAAGCAAAAAATTGAAAAGGCCGACAGCAGCAAGCCCCCCCAAGGTGTTGAGGATTGTTTACTAACCGAGAACACATCGCCAATCAGCGCATAACCTATAATGAACAGTAAAAATAAACCCAGCACTAATGCTAATGACCAAGGCTCAGGTGGCAACAGCGCTGGCAACTCAAAAGTGCCTTCATACCAGTGATACAAGGTCACTAATGTCACAATAAACCAGGTAATGAGTGCCAGAATAAACCCGGTGTTTTCCTTTTTCATAGCCTGTTGCCAAAATCGAGTCATACACAGTATTCCATGGAAAAAATTGAATCCCTATAGACAAATGTCATGAATATTAAACGGCAAAAACGTGACATTTGACACCTGTTAAGCCAATTAAAAGCCTCTAATATAAAATAAGAGTATGTCACCCAATCAAAAAAGGCGCTTTAAAATGAAATGGAATAGATTCTACTTCGTGACGCTTCAGTTATCATTTATATTCACTCTATTTTGCAATTCACCGTTTGTGCTCAGTAGTCAGGATGCTTGGCAGTTCAGAGCAGGCCTAGCGCCTTTAAGTGCTTCATTACCTTGGAAGGGCTTGAAAGATCAAAGGGTATTAGCACCTTACTTCAAGGCTAGTATGGGTCAATGGTCTTTTGGCGTTGAAAGTATCGTTAGTTACCAATATTCATTAGGCGAAAATTTTCAGGTCATGACGGGTATCAATTTCAGAGATCAAGGTTATAAGAATGAAGCCTCTGCTTTCAAAAAATCTTCCGCTGACCCTGTGTTCATTAATTACTCGCGCCCTAATCAAGAATTGGCCGCCATCACCCATATTCGTTGGCATTTATTATCAATTGAGGTTAATCAAGACATATCCAACAATTCTCAATCAACCAGTATCAAGTCCTCCATTGATATCCCTCTTTATCGTCATAAAAATGGAATGCAATTTAAGGGAACAGCCAGCGCGCTCTGGTATGACGCCGCCTATGTTGATTATTATTTCGGTATCACCTCAAAGCAAGAAGACCTAGCCCTAGGGCGAACCCGCTATATTGGCCATGACAGTGTGAATCACCAATTCACACTGAATGCCATGATTCCAATCACCCCTCTGTGGCAAATTATAAGCATCATCAGCCGTACCAAATTAGGTAAAGAGGTTTATGAAAGCCCCCTTATTGATACGAGATATGATGACAGAGCGAGCATTGCTTTAAGCTATTTGTTTTAGTTTCTTATTATAAGGGAATGCAGTGTAGGCACCCAGCAGACGGAGATACTTACGTGGAAATCATAACTCCAACATTGAAAATCGTTTGTACAGTGGCTTAACGTACAAAAAAACGGCACAAACAAAATCGCCTCAGATACGAACTCCACAATAAGTACTAGTGTTCTTATGACTGGAATTCCCATGTTAAACACCGCCAGCTACACAATTGGCAAAAACACGCAATATGGGCAGCAAGTAACGGTAGCGTTTGAATTTTTCTTGATAAAACGACGTTTCAATAATCGGTTAGCGTAAACGCCTGTTAAACAAACGTTTATAAACCATTCAAGGTACGTATTAACACTTTTTGTAATTGCTTGGGATCAATGGGTTTGTGTAGACATACAAATCCGTTGCCTTGAATATGTTCTAAAATTTCAGGGTCGGTATCTCCGGTAATAATAATGGCCTGTACGGGTTCGGATATAAGCGCCGCCAGTTTTAATAAAGCCTGTATGCCGTTCATGTTATCTTGCAAACGATAATCGCTTAAAATTAAATGAGGTTCATGCTGTTGTATTGCATCCAGCGCCTGTCGGTAGCTGTTTGCGCAATCTACTTCATAACCCCAACTTGATAACAACAGTGACATGGCCTGCAAAATATCTTGCTCATCATCAATAACCAGTATTCTCTTGCTGTGCAATGTTTGGGAAAGCAATGCTTGAGAAGGTAATAGGTAAGAAGAGTGGCCATCATTGGGGATGCTAAAAAAACGGTTGGTTTTATCTTTATCATTCTCGGCCTCACAAAGAGGCAGCTGTATACTAAAACAAGAGCCTTGCCCAAGGGTCGATTCAACCTTTATTTCGCTGCCCATAAGGTGGGCCATTTTTTTCACAATAGACAACCCTAAGCCAATGCCTTCGCTTCGGTCACGACGATTATTAGCCAGCTGTTGATACTCATTAAATATATTGTCCAGCTCGTTTGCAGGTATGCCAATGCCTGTATCTATTACCTCAATGGTGACCGTGTTTTCATTGATGCTTTCAATTATTGTCACTTCCCCTTGCACAGTATATTTAATGGCATTGCCCACAAGGTTGCGGAGAATGCGTGACAACAATACGGGGTCGGCGCTGACACATTCATTACTGCTGTTGTAACTAAGTTGTAAGCCTTTTAGTTTCGCTTGCTCTCTTAGTTCATCGCTTATTGGAGCGATTATGTGCTTTAAACAAAGAGGTTTTATGTTAATTTCTACATTACCAGCATCTAGACGAGACACTTCTAATAACGCATCAAATAAACTTTTTAAGGCGCTGTAGGAACTTTCAATTTTGTTAAATAGTCCGCTAGAGCTTACGTGTTCGTTATGCGAGGTAAATCCATTTGAAGAGGATTTTAACTGCTGTCCAAGGGCATATAAAAATAAACCCATGGAGTTTAAAGGCTGACGCAGATCGTGGCTGGCAGCGGCTAAAAAATGTGATTTTTCTTGGTTTGCTTTTTCAGCACTTATTTTTTCTAGGGTGACTTGCTTTAACAGTGTTTCGTTTTCAATGTCGGTACTAATGGCATTGATTATCATTTTAGACATGCGCACCACCGAAAGGGATAGATACAGTATGTAAATAATAATGCCACTAAACAGCACGTAATATTCAAAGCTATAAATTTTAAAGGCTAATCCCAGTAATGTGGGCACCATAAACATATAAAACCCAATAAGCGACGGGGCAAAGCTGGGCATGTTGCCAGCAGTAATGCCCACTAATGCGGTAATAAAGGCAATGAAAAATTCTACATTATCCTCACTGGGTAAAAATAAATAAGCCCCTATACCCCATTGCAAACCCGACACCAGTAGAAAAAAAACAATTACTGCGTGATACAAATTAAATCGGCTTTCGCCGTTTTTTCGTAGAGCGTGAATCTTATTGTAAAAAAGAACCCGGCGTATAACAAAGACAGACGCGATACTGGCCACCCAAATCAGCATGCCTTGACTACTGGTAGTATCAAGCATTAAGTAGGCTAACAAAGCCGCCAGAATAATGCTTAAAAACCCGGTAACTTCTGTTTGCTTAAGTAACAGGTCTAGGCGAACTTCATTTACTTGGTTTATATTTTCATCTTTCGGAAAGTATTTTGAAAAGAACATGGGCGCCTTATTATTTTTTTGGCTCTCTATTTGAGAGGCCTAACTGTCCAACAAGCCGTTTTTACGCACATAGTGCATCAATTCTACGGCGTTACGTACACCCAGTTTGTTCATTAGGTTGTACCGATGGTTTTCTATGGTTTTGGGGGATAGGTTTAAGCGTTCGCTGATCTCGTTGTTGTTTAAACCTTCAACCACTAAGTCCAGTACTTGAAACTCACGAGGAGATAAATCGGGTTTACCGGCAAAAACTTGTTCACGCACGGTGGATGAAAATACTTTCTCACCACGTAATACATTACGAACGGCTGTTAACAGCTCTTGGGCCGAAATTTCTTTGAGTAAAACCCCATCGGCATGGCTGTCTAATAACTGCTGAAATAACGAGCCCGAATGCACCCCAGTTAAGGCGATGACTTTAATTTTGGGGTAACGCTTTTTAATGTATTCAAGGGTCGAAATAGTGCCACCACCGGGCATGCGATAGTCCTGAATGACCAAATCGGGCTGTAGTTCAACCACCTGCGTTTTTAAGTCTTCGGCATTATCGGCTTCGCTAATAACCTGGTATTCGTTTACCGATTCCAGTAATACGCGAATGCCTTCACGAAACAACTGGTGATCGTCTGCAAGAATGATACGAATTGTCATTGAATCTCCCGCTGGTAAGGGCTGTAGTTATGCGCTTAATCCAGAGATATTATCAGTTTTTGGGGGTATTGGGGTTAAACCACCCCGTTTTACCGAGTTGTAAGGTCATAACGTTCAGCGCGGGGGTTGGTTGACACAGGCAAAGCCTTTGAGGGGCGGAGGCGATAAATTAGCCAAAGAAGACCGATTAAAAAGGCCATTACGTCACGGTTCTCATAATTACTTTAACGGTGCCGCTTCATTGGGTGTTTTCCCTCAGGCAGAGTTATTGGCAACCTGCTGTAATAACGATCAGTAATGGTTGAAATGACCGTATTAAGAATACAATGGAGTCCTGCTAGTCATGAGATACCCGCTTAAATCCTTAAAAAGCACTGCATGTATTATTAGCTTATTTGTTTTAACCGCGTGTGGCTCCGCTAGCAACTCCAATTCGGATACCGATAACGATGGCTACAGCAATGACGTTGAGATAAGCGAAGGCTCAAACCCAGCGGATGCCAGTAGTACTCCTGCTGACCAAGACGGTGATTTCATTCCAGATAGCACAGACATGGATATTGATGGTGACGGCATTGAAAACAAAGACGATGCTTTGCCTAATGACAGCACCGAAACATTGGACACAGACGGTGATAAAATAGGCAATAGTGCCGACACCGATGATGACGGCGACGGTTACTCTGACCTAGTAGAGGCAGCAGAGGGTACCGATCCATTAAATGACAGCGACACTCCCCTGGATCAAGACAAAGACTTCATTCCTGATAGTACAGACACCGATGACGATAACGACAATTGGTCTGATACTGATGAAGTTACGTGCAATACCGATAGTCTAGACAGCACCTCTATCCCAACGGACACCGATAACGATGCTAGCTGCAACGTGGTGGACAAGGATGATGACAATGACGGTTACAGCGATGATATAGAAATCACAGCCAACACCGATCCTCTAGACAGCAATGACACCCCAGTGGATACCGACGGTGATTTCATACCAGACAATATAGACACCGACTTAGACGGTGATAGCGTGGCGAATGAAACCGACATAGATGCCGACGGTGATGGCCTTATTGAAATCACCACCCTTGAGCAATTTGATTGGATTCGCAACGACCTAACCGGCAGTGCTCAGCATAATGGTACCGTCGCTAACACTGAAGGTTGTACGGCTTGTAACGGCTACGAGTTAATGAACGACTTAAACTTTGATACCAATGGCGATGGTGTCATGGACAGCAACGATACTTACTTTGATCCAGATGGTGATAGCAGTAACTTCGGTTGGCTGCCCATTGGCTCTGACGACACCCCGTTTTTGGCCAATTTTGAAGGCAACCATCACACTATTTATAATTTGTATATTAACCGCCCGGAACGGTCAGATGCATCAGGTCTTACCTCTGGTTTATTTGCTCGCATCGGAGACAGTGACGGCGCGATTTTATATACCATTCAAAACTTGGCATTATCGGGTGAGCTAATGTCGGTCAGTTTGCGGGGTACAGCAGGGGCATTAGTGGGGCATATGGATTATGCGGTGGTGGATAACTGTAGTTCCAGTGGCACGTTTACAGCTGCCAGCAGTTACTCTGGCGGCTTAGTGGGTTACGCCGAAAATAATAGCATTATTAAAAATAGTTTTACCACCGGCTCCGTGTCAGGCAGTGGTGAACTGGGTGGCCTGCTGGGTTACAGCTATGTGCATGTGCAAGTACTTAGCAGTTACAGCACCGCGACCGTCACCAGTGATAGCAGCTACGTGGGCGGGCTAGTGGGTTACACCGAAGATGGCATGATTATTCGTGATAGCTACGCTACAGGTGATGTCACCGTAGACGGCGATTCAGTTGGCGGCTTAGTGGGCTGGATTGACGACGAGGCCCCTTTTAGCACGCTTATTATCAATAGCTACGCCACCGGCAATATCTCAAGCACATCCGGTTACGTAGGTGGCCTAGTGGGTGAAATGTATACCTCAAGCCACATCTATAATAGCTATGCCACGGGTAATGTAAGCGGCACCAGCCGGGTGGGTGGTTTAGTGGGTTATGCCAATGATGGCCTTATAAGCAGCAGTTATGCCACGGGTAACGTCGTGGGAACTTACACTCATACAGGTGGTTTGGTGGGGCGCGCTTATGCGGGCGCGGTAATTACTGCAAGCTTTGCCACAGGCAGTGTTAATGGCAATGAGGGGGCGGGCGGTTTAGTGGGCGGTTTAATCAACTATACCGATTACCGCGATGACAGCATTTCTTCATCCCCGCGTATTCTCAATAGTTACAGCACAGCAGAAGTGACAGGCAGTACTCTTGTGGGTGGCTTAGTCGGCCAAGGGGATGTGCAAACCGCCATCACCAATAGTTATTGGGCCACTGACAGCTCAACCCAAAATACGGGCTTGGGTAATGACGATGGTGTGTTGGTAAGTGGGTTAGTGGGAGTCGCGTTATCTGAATTAAGCTGCCCCGTTAATAGTGATAATTCAAGTTGCGCAAGTAATGTACTTTTCAGCGGTTGGGGAGAAATTGATCACGATGATGATGCTGCTACGCAGGCGGTAAGTCTGTGGAGCTTTAATAGCGATACCCAACTTCCTAGCTTGTTAATGAATACCGACATCAACTTTGACCGTGATGGCGACGGCATAAAAAATCCAAGCGACGCCTTCCCCGACGACGCCAGCGAAACCTTCGATACTGACGGTGATGGTGATGGTAATAATACTGACCTTGATGATGACGGTGATGGTTACAGTGATAGCAAAGAGGGCGATGCCGGATCAGATTCACTTAATGCGGCCAGTACCCCGCTTGATACCGATGGTGATGGTTATGGCAATCTAGAAGACGGTGATCTTTTCCCAGATGACGTCAGTGAATGGGCCGATAACGATGATGATGGCACTGGTGATAATCGTGACTCTGACGACGATAACGACGGTACCCGCGATAGCCAAGACGTAGACAGCGACGGCGACGGCCTTATAGAAATCGGCTATTTAGCGCCGTTTAACTTAATGCGCAATGACCTGGCGGGCACCTCACTTGATGGCGATTCACAAGGCTGTAACCCGTGTAACGGCTATGAGCTTCTGTATGACATTGACTTTGATACCAATGGCGATGGCATCATGGACAGCAGCGATACTTATTTTGACCCAGACGGTGATGGCAGCAATAAAGGCTGGACGCCCATCGGTGACCGCGACAACCCGTTTGTGGCCATCTTTGAAGGTAATGGTCACACCATTAAAAACCTATACATCAATCAACCCGCAAGCACAGTTCAAAGCGGTTTGTTTGGCCGCACCGGGGATTCAACCAATGGCCTTACCGCCACCATTAAAAACGTAGCGCTTAGCGGCGACCTTATGTCTATTATCGTAAATAACTATGCAGGGGCGCTGGTTGGCTGGGCCGACAACACCTTAATAGATAATTGCAGCAGTACGGGTAACGTAACCGGTAATGCGTATTTAGGGGGCTTAGTGGGCAGCGCCGAAAGCGGCACCGTTATTACTAATAGCAACAGTACCGGTAATGTAAACGGCACAGAAGGGCTAGGAGGGTTGGTGGCTTATACCGATAGCAGCAGTGGGCAAGTGAGCATTAGTGGAAGCTATGCCACGGGTAATGTCACCGGCACCGGTTCTGAAGTGGGTGGTTTAATTGGTTATACCGAAGTAGATGCCACCATTAGCAATAGTTATGCGACGGGTGCCGTTGCAGGTGGAAGCCGAAGTGGTGGACTCATTGGCCATGTTGATAAAGGCTTTGTGACGCAAAGTTATGCCACGGGTGCGGTAAGCGGCACAAATAATGTGGGTGGACTCATTGGTTATGTTCATGGTGGCAGCACCATTACTGCCAGTTATGCTCAAGGCAGTGTTGAAGGTAATGACTCGGTGGGTGGCTTAGGAGGTTACTTTACCAGTGCCACGGTTACTGCCAGTTACGCCACCGGTTTGGTCACTGGAAGTGGCAGTGATGCTGGCGGCTTATTTGGGTTAAGCGAAAAAATAACCGTTAATCAAAGCTACTGGGCCAGCGATGCCACGAATATGAGTGTAGCCGTTGAAACCTTCTCCAATACCATCTTAAACGAGACCTTTGCGGTTTTGTTAAGTGAATTGCAGTGTCCAATAAGTGCCGATGATTCTGGCTGTGCGTCGTCACCGTTGTTTGTGGGCTGGGACGCCATTGATCATGACAGCGATGCCGACACCGCCACCATTGCACCATGGAACTTTAACGCTGAAACACAGCTGCCTACATTAAAGAGCCCGTAGCGCAGCATTCTTGTCTAAATAATTAAGCCCGAATTCAACTCCAAGTGAGGTGTTTCGTTCGCTCTGAATGGTGTTCTTTGCAGTTGAATTCGGGGATTCTTTTGATTCTTTTTTATTTCAAAAATTGCTGAAGTTCCTCGTTCCAGACTTTAAACTTGACCGTGCCCTTATAGGATTTTGGCAGTAAGGAAATAAAAAACCTATGTACTTGCTGGCATTGATACTTGGCCTCGAACAGCATGACGGCAAAATGTTCCACGGCCGGAAATTCACTTTCTTCTTTGCTGACGGCCACTTTTTTTAACCACTCTTGCTGATGGCTCGATAACAGTCCCGAGGTGTCCAGTATATTAAGCAGCTGTTCATACAATTCCCGGTGGGCATCATATTTGGCTGGACTAAGTTCTTGTGAGTGTAGTTGAGCGAGTATTTCTGTACGGCTAACCCAATGGTTTAAATCTTCGGCCAAGCCCAATAATCGGGGGATTAATCTAAGTGTTCGCTGCCGGTTAATAATGTGAGTTTTGGATATCTGGGCTTTATCCAGCAAGCGTAAGGTCGCATTATTGACCAGTTTACTGTTTACGGCCGGATTAAATTGCAAAACAGGTGTAATCACCGAAAATGAACGGCCTTGTTCTACCACATGTTTGCGGTAAACAGCCGATATGGTGCTAGTGATAGCCAAAACTCGGCCTTCAATGCCCAACTGGTTACCCTTTTTATTGAAAGGGTAACCAAAACCATCGTTGCGTTCATGGTGCTCCAATATGGCTATACCCACCTGTTTGGGCAGGCTAGGCACATGATCGGCGAAGGCTTTTGCTATGCCCGCATGACCCTGATACATGCGCCATTCACTGACGGTAAAGGCGCCGGTTTTATTGGCCAGCTCAGGGTTAATATGTAAAAGGCCCACTTCTGTCAACATAGTGGCAATGAATATATTGCTGCTCATTTCCTCGGTTAATTTCAGCTCACGGGCAATACTTAAGGCCATGAACGCACAGGTCAGCACACGCACAAATATCTTCGGGAAACGCTGCGCCAGAATAGTTAGTTTTAGGTTAATAATAGGGTAGCTGCAGACATTATTAAATTGTGCCCTAACGTCTATATGTAAGTTTAGCCTCTGTATGGCATCAGCAAAACCAAGCTCTAACAGACGCGTTTCCAGGCAGGTATACATCTTCCTGCCATCATAGGTATGTGCAAGATTAATACTGGCGTACACGGGTTTAAGTAATTTATGCACGGCCAAGCGCTTGGCCACCTTTCGGGTGATGGGTTGCCCCTTACGAATGATGAGGCTGCCGTGTTGGTTGCGAATATCTTCACTGGCCAGCACTTGATTGCTTAGGTTTAGCTCGCCCAAGTGTTCGCTAAGGTGGTCCTTCTGTACATCGTCATCAGGCATAATGATCTGGCTTGATCCCGTTCTACTGAGGTTGTAGTTACAAAAGTATAGTTGGCAATTGTCGTTTTATGGATGGGTATCAGGAGGAATTGCAGCCAATATTGGCACACAGTTTGTTTGACGTGTTGGGGGGGCAGAAGGGATACATTTATTAGCCCTGTTAAAAATTAAAACGGGCGATTATTCGCCCGCCGTTTTTATTTCTTACAATTCATTTCCGTCCCTATCTACAGCATCTACCTGCTTGCCATCGGGCCCTCCGTCACGAGGAGGAATCAGGGCCTGAATGGCATTTGAGCTGGGGTTAGCCGCATCTGGGTCGGTGAGCGTCCCCAAGAATTCAACTACCAAATCAACTTCTTCGTCACTGATGTTATTTGAAAACTCGGTATTACCGGCCAAAATCGCTTCTGAATTAGTTAGACCATTGGGTGCCAGCACATTTTCGCAATCCGCTAGGTCCTTAAACTGATCCAGATTACACATTTCGTTGGCGGCAAAATAAGCGGCCACCGAAGCCCCATGTCCTTTGTAATGCTCAACATTGCGTTTAAGAGTGCCAAACTGACCGTTGTGCCCCCATGGACCAGTAATGGCCACATTCAACAAGGTCGGTGCGCGAAATGCCCCCGCGCCCGTTAAACCTTGTGCACCCAAATCGGCACCATTACCGCTTTCATCAGTGCCTACACCAATTTGTGGGTAGTTACCGGGCAACGGCGCTTCTGTGGTAAAAAATGAGCCCGCATGGCAAAAAGTACAACCAGTGCTGCTGTTCATAAACGTAATGGCCCCGCGCTTTTCATTGCCTGTTATGGCAGTGGTATCGCCATCTACATAATCAAAAAACGGATTATCAATAAAAATTTGCACCGCTTCATAAGCCGCCATGGCCTGAGCTATTCTTGAATAATTTATGGTCTGGTTGCCAAAAGCCGCCTCAAATAAACTCCCCCATTTTTCTATTGATAAGTTGGCTGCCAAAATGTTTTCACGGTACGCAGTGTGCTCACTGTCGATGCCGTCATCGTAATTAAAATCTTTGATGTCGCCCATTTCAGGGGCGGCGGTCACTGGGAAGTGAGCCTGGGCCATTAACATGGCAATATCACTGCTGCCCACGGCATCGTCTACTAAGCCATTTACATCGGCTGAATCTGTACTCACACCACGGGCGTTTTGGCCCACGCGATTATCCCAAAATAAACCTCGGCTCCACAAAACCGTATTACACGTGGCCGGTGAGTTTCTTGGCACGGTGGGAATGATATTGGTACCGTCTGAACGACCCGGCCCCAATAAAGCAGGATTTAACGCATTCACACCCACTGGCATAGAGAGGTCGTCACCCCCGCAACCTAGGGCGGGATGATGGCATGACGAGCAAGACGTATCGCCGTTGCCACTTAACGATTTATTGTGGAATAAACGCATGCCCAGCTCCACCATTTGTGGCGATTGTTCACTACGCACTCTGGCAGTAAAGGCCCGCATATCTTCTAAATGCCCGGCCATATCATTATGTTCAAGCATGGCACCCAAACAAGCATCAAGGTCGGCATCTACAACGTCTAGAGCAGTTTGACGTCCCGAGGTGATATTACATTCTGTAAAATTTAATAATCGATCGTTGGCGATGACGGTTTCGGCGCCGTTTTCGTGTCCTGCATTGCTGTTGTTAATTAAGGTCTTGGCGGTCACCCTAGATGTGGCCTCTTCCTGCAAGACATCAGCCGTGGTCACTGCGTAGGCATATTGGGTATTCACATTTAGGTTGAGGTCTATGTAGTCGTTACCTAGGGTTTCGATAATCAATTCGTTATCGCGATAAAGCTTCACGGTACTGCCGGTATCCACCCAGGATAAACCGATGCTAGTGCCTGAAAAGGCATTGGCAATGAATTCCTGAGGGGCTGTTAGGTTACCCTCGCCAGGATCAACCGGATCTACAGGTTCAAGTGGATCTGCTGGGTCAGTTCCGGTATCGGGCTCGGTGGGTGATTTTTCTACCGTTACATCGCCACAGGCGGTTAATACCAGTAAAAATAAACTGGCGAGTAATAATTGAATGGGTGATTTCACTGTTTGGGCCTTTTTTTAGTTCCTACGCCTGTAAACGCCGTACCTTTAGAGGCGTTGACAAGGAACTGTGTGTTAATTTCAAAGTGCTAAGACCGTCACATATTGAATGTGAAGCAGCCCTCAAGTGAGGATCAATTGAAGCTGGGTAGAGGGTTAAAAGCGGCCCTCAAGTCCGAGGTAATCGCTGTTGTAGCGCATGGCTCTAAAAACCGAAGATCCGTAAACGTATTCCCAAACAATGTCATGGTCACTGTTGAATTCAAAAAATCGGCCTTCTGGGCCTTCACAGACCAAAGTGTGGCCGTTAGGCAAGCGCTGGGCACCCGAAATAAAAGTAGCATAAAAGTCACCATCGGCTCCTTCACTATAGCTATCGACCATGTCACCCGCAGTACAGTTGTTTTGCGTATAACAAAATTCATCTACCGAGGAGTAATTGCCACCCGGGCGATTTACGCCGTTATTAAATACCAAAATATTGCCCGCACCGGGTAAACCGTCTTTTATCCATTGAGCATCGTGTTGTAAAAATAAGGTTTTGTTGCCGTTTTCATTATAGGCGGCGGGGTTACCAACACGAGAAAGAATGCCGTCTTCTGGATGAGCATGATCAATTACCCAGTATTCACTAAAGTTGTGCACGCTTATTAATACTTGCCCCGTTTTTTCGTTGTAATCCACCGCATTAAAATGGGTCCAATCTTCACTGCCAGACCCATTAAAAAAATTTATATCTACTTTGTCTTGGTGCTGACTCACATCCGTCACGTAAGTACTTACAATGCCGGGCGCTACTTCTTGAACGATGTGATCCCATGTGCGCCACTGCCATACAATTTCGCCATCGTTACAATTGTTTTGTAAGCTGGCGCGGCATATTTCATAAATAGCCCCAGCCCACAAAAAATCATTTTCGACCTGGGTTCGACCCAAAGCTATGGCTTGCTCTTTGGTTTTGGCTTCCCACACCACTGCCAATATATTTCCATTAGGAAGCTGCTCTATATCGTGATGGGCAAGGTAAGTTTCGGTTGCTAGGATTTTACTCCATACGACATTGCTGTCCCAGTCTAAAATTTCAATGATTCCTCCTGCCCCTGCGGTATTGGCTTCAAATGCTGTTAAATTTGTGTTTCTAGCGCCCGTTCTTAATAGCTCGCCATTTTCAAGCAAATAAACAGAAAGACCGGGACGATAGGCGCTATCCCAGCTATGCAGCATATTTCCCTGTTCATCAATAAGGTGGGTGGTTCTGGAGGTCATGGGGGCAAAAAGAGTGAAGGGTTCTGTTGGTTCAGCAGTACCTGGAGTCATTGGATTAGACGTATTATCTATTGTTACATCACCACAGGCGGTCAATGCCAGTAAAAATAAGCCGGTGAGTAAAACTTGAATGTGGGAGTTCACGGTATCCTGCCTTTTTTAAGTTCCTAGCCTGTACAACGCGCCGTTGTGACTGAGGTTGACAAGGAATTTAGCCGGACCGTGAAAGTGTTAAGAGCGTCACATTATTTTTCCTTAATCACACAAAACCAGCCCCTTAAGAACGTTAGCCTGCTAGCCCACTTCCTGTGTCAGATTCTATTTGCATTTTAAGGTCTGGGTAGGGCTGTCTTTCAGGCTCTAACAGACTTTCATAGGCGTGAACGCTAAGTATGACAATCCGCGCTAAGTAACCTCTACTGGATTCGATATGTATGCCAGCGACCTTGCTCGCTTAAAATGTAGGTTTTATAAAAGAAAAGTCCCCCGAAACAGTTGAAATTATCGTGGTGTCTATTATTGGTATTCCTGCCAGCATTTCACCAATCCCTTGCGCACCACATGAAGAACCTAGTGTGTCTCCCATACTGTGATAGAGGTCTATATTCCACATATCTCTTAC
>JAPYOO010000308.1 GCA_029938135.1 Bermanella sp.
GCGCGACCTTTACCTTGACGGCCGCCCCAGCCTAACCAGAATCCAGTAATTTGCCATAAAGCATCTAGGCCTAAGCAGCCCGGCATAACAGGATCACTTTCAAAGTGACAGTCAAAGAACCAAAGGTCTGGGTTTATATCCAACTCGGCAATGATTTCGCCTTTGCCATATTCACCACCTTCGCTAGAAATGTGGGTGATGCGATCAAGCATTAGCATCTCATTACGGGGCAAACGGATCATTTTATTATGTTCAAACAGCTCGCCGTGAGCCGCTTTAACTAATTCTTCTTTGGTATAACTATTTTGAAGAGTCATAACCTATCCTCAGCGGTTTTTTTGATGCTGCCACCTTACGTGAATGCGCTCGGCTGTATTTGACCTACTAGACCAAAAGTTTGACCTAAATGGCACAAATAGATGTTGGTTTTCCTAATATGCCAGCATTTTGGCTGAGCCCCTAGGGTAGAGTCTAAAATATTCACCCATAAATGACCTATGTCCATGCTTTAGGCTATTTGGCAATACTGTAACGCGATTATCGGCCTGTATTAGTCTATACCCAGTTTTTTAAGGCGGTATCGCATGGAGCGAAAACTCATACCCAATTGCTCGGCCGCGGCCGTTTTGTTCCAGCGACACAGCTCTAAGGCTTGGGTGAGGATTTCTCGCTCAGCTTCTTCCAAATACTCTTCTAGGGTTTCGCCTGGCACCAGTTGATGGGATTGGGACTCAGATTTTTTAATGGGCTGGCGACTTTTTAAAGTAAGGTCGTCGGCTTCAATTTGAGAGCTATCAATTAACGTCACGGCTCGCTGCAAGATATTTTCTAATTCACGCACATTACCCGGGAAATGATATTGCTGTAATTGGCGCATGGCATCGATACTTAGTTTAGATGCTGGGTGCTCAAGCGACTCTGCAAAATGTTCAAGTATGTGTTCACACAACAGGGGCACATCTTCTAGGCGTTCACGTAATGAGGGTACTTGTAAATTAATGACGTCTAAGCGATAAAATAAATCTTCACGGAAGTTTTTATCGTCCACTTCCATTTGTAAATCTTTATGGCTGGCCGATAATATGCGCACGTCTACTGGCATTTCTGTTTCGCTTCCCACTGGGCGCACTAAATTCTCTTGAATGGCGCGTAAGAGTTTTACCTGCATGCTTAAGGGTAGGTCGGCCACTTCATCTAAAAATAAAGTGCCACCGTGGGCGGCCTGAAAGAAGCCTTCTTTAGTGCCATGGGCGCCGGTGAAAGCCCCTTTTTTATGACCGAAAAATTCACTTTCCATGAGGTCTGAAGGGATCGCCCCACAGTTCACTGCAATAAAGGGTTGCTCATTTCTAGGCCCTAAACTGTGAATAGCGCGAGCCACTAATTCTTTCCCTGTTCCTGACTCACCGTGAATAAAAACGGGGGCGTGACTACGTGACACTTTATGTATTTGGCGATTAAGTTTTTCAATGGGATCTGATTGGCCAATGATGCCGGGTACTTCTAGGGTTTGTTTTAAAGTTAAGGTTTGTTCGTCTAAGCGAATGGCGCTTTGAATGATGGAGCGCAGTTTATCAAGCTCTACGGGTTTGGATAAAAAATCGAAAGCACCGGTTTTCATCGCTTCAATGGCCACATCCATACTGCCGTAGGCGGTAATCATTACCACGGGTAAGTTAGGGTGGTCTTGCTGGATGTGGGCAATCAAATCCATGCCGGAGCCATCGGGCAGGCGCATATCCGTCAGGCATAGTTGAAAGTCTTGGCTGGCTAATAATGCTTTCGCTTCACTAATGTTTGCAGCGCTGACGGGGGTGAATTTTAAGCGCCGAATGGTAATAGAGAGTAACTCTAAAATATCGGGTTCATCGTCGACTATAAGAATGCGACTCATGGAGCAACCTTAATAAGTGTAATCAGGGGCATAACTTGATCGTCATGCACGGTTGTTGTATTGGGTGTCTTTAGGTTATGCATCCGATTTCAGGTTTTGATTGTTAGCGAAATCTCGAGCAAATAAAATGTCAAAACTGGCCCCTTTCCCTTTGTGATGATATCGAATTTCGGCGTGATTGGCATCGCATAATTCCTTTACCAAATATAAGCCCAAACCATTGCCTTGAGCCGACGTCGTGTGGAAAGGCTCAAACAGGTAACTCATTTCTTTGGGGGCAATGCCAGGTCCATGGTCTTCAATCGTCATGACGGCCCACTGATTAATTTTTCCTAATTTAATGTAAATAGGACGCTCTTTATTTACTTGGCCGTAACGCACCGCATTGCTGCATAAATTCCATAATACCTGATGGAGTTGGCTGGGATCGAAGCGAATATCCAGATCGACTCCGGTTAACTCTATGGCCACATTGTGTTGTTGGGTAAAGTCGGCAATGAACCTTGTGAGCCAGTGATGTAATGATATCCACTGCGCTTCTGATGAGCTACGCCGGCTTATTTGCAATACGTTTTGAATAATACCTTCCATGCGGCCGCTGTGGTTAAGAATAATGTCGCACAAATGACGGTCATCATCGTTAAGCTCTTCGCTCTCTTGCAATAATTGCGAGGCATGACTAATGGCATTAAGAGGGTTGCGGATTTCATGGGCAATGCTTGCGGCCATGCGTGCCAGAGATGCTAATTTAAACTGCTGAGCACGCCGAGCAACCGTGCTCTTGTCTTCCACAAAGACTAGGGTAGATAAATCATCAATAGCGGCAAATGACACTATGATGGATTGCTGGCTGCCATTTGGGTGGATAACATCGATAGAGTCGTCATTTTGCAGGTGGTGCTCATGCCAGTACTGTAGCCTTTCAAATAAAGGCACTGGTATATGGCTTGCCTGTTGTAAACCGCCTAAACGCTCGGTGGCTGCCCGGTTGATTCTTAATATCTTTCCACTGTTGTCGACTACGCATACACCGGTATGCATGCGGTCGATAATTAAATCGTTAAAGCGTGACTCACTGTAAAGTTTGCTTTGGGTTTGAATCGTATTGCTTTGTTCCTCTACGAGCCGAGTTTTTAACCCCTGAATAATAAAGGACTCAATGAAGAAGAGTATGCTGATAAAGCTGCCGGATAATAACCGGTCAGAGCCTTGATTTTGAGAGTGAATGTACGAGCTACTTAACACCATAATAGTGGCCATGGCAGCGATAAAGTAACCGTAACGCTTGTTTAGCATTAGGTTACCCAGGCCCACACTGATCAGTATAAATATACTGATGTCGGTTTGTTGGGGGGCTATGTACAGCATCAGCAGGCCTAAAAATAGAATTTCGGCCAACAGGCTGGGTAAAAACATGTCAGTTTGTTTGTGTTGGTTACCGTGGCTTCGCAACACGTTGCTAATGGCCAGTGCCAAGTAGCCACTTAATACGATGGGTAATAACTTGGGTGTAAGGGGTTGCCACCAGTGCATTTGCTCTTCTAAGAAGTAGAATCCTAAAAACAATGACGCCAGTACGAGCGTGAAGTAGCTGTATAGATGGAATGAAGGCTGGCGCTCGGTGATGGAGCTCATGAATAGTTACCCGAGTATATGAAAGTGGCTAAAAAATAGCCGCTAAAGTGAGTTAAATTTAAGCATTGCAGTGCAATAAAGATTGCTCCAAAGATGCAATCCTCGCACAATACGGCTTTTTTAGGGTTAGAAGCAAGGTAGTAATAGTGTCCGAGCAAAATCTTAAGGTCTGTTTAGCGCAATTAAATTTGTTAGTGGGTGATATT
>JAPYOO010000309.1 GCA_029938135.1 Bermanella sp.
ACTTCGCCGGTTTCTACCCAGTCACCTACCGACTTTAACAAGGCTTGGTTGCGGGCATACAAACTCATATAGCCTTTACCATGATCCACTATGGTTAATAAACCAAAGCCTCTTAACCAGTCGCTAAACACAACACGGCCATGATGAATGGCTTTAACATGCGCCCCTGCACGGCCGGCATAGGTCCAGCCTAGCCATTTTTGTTTGTTATTGTCTTGCAAACGACCAAACAGTTTTTTAGGTTTGTGGTTAAACGGGCTAGGCAGTTTGCCCTTTAATGATTTAAACGGTCGGCTTTCTTGGCTGCGTTCGTAGTTTAAAAAAACTTCTTCTACCTTGCCTAAAACGGCCATTAACTGTTGGCGGTCGGCTTGTAGGCGTACCAGTTTTTTATCACTTGAATTAATCGTGTTGTTTAACGCGCGGGCATCCCGTTTTTGTTTGTCTTGTTTATCTTTTAATAATTCGTGGCTGCTTTTAAGGGTGGCCAATTTTCCCTGTAATGATTTTTTTTGCGCGGCAACCTGATCAGTAATCGTGTTTACTTTTAGTAGGGTGGTACGAAAACTTAAAATTTGTTCTTGGTGGGCGCTATTAAAATATTGTAGGTAATGCATGTTGCGTGACAGCAAACTGGCATCTTGTTGGTTAAGCAGCAGTTTTAATTTGGGTTGTTGGCCTAATTTGTAACTGGCTAAAATAATATTTTTAAGGACTTTTTGCTGTTGGGCTTGGGATTGGCTGAGCGTCCGTTGCTCGGCCTGTAGCTTTTTTAGTCGTTGGCGCTCCTCCCGCAGAGCGCGGCGTAGGTCTTCAACTTGTTTGCTCATTTCAGCCACGTCTTTGTCGCTGCCGCGCAAAGACGTCACTAACGATTCATGATTCTTTTGTACTTCTTTTAGGTAGCTTTGTAACTCGGTGATGTCGGTGCGCAGTTTCTCAAGGTGCTTCTCGCCTTGCCTAGTGCCTTGCTTAGTGCTGTCAGCATGGGCTGGGTTTATGGCCACACCCAGTGCCAATACCGCTAATACACACAGCATTAAGCACACGTGTGCCCAAGGGGCACGGAGTTGTGAGTTCATCACCGCGGTCACTTACGTGTTCTCGGTAAGAATTTTACCGGTCATTTCGGCCGGTTGTGACTCACCCATCATGGCTAACAAGGTAGGGGCTATATCGCACAGCGCGCCGTCTTGGCGAAGGTTAATGGTTTTGCCTTGTGGTCCCACATGAATCAGCGGAACCGGGCCTGTTGTATGTTGTGTCATGGGGCCACCGTTAGGATCTAGCATTTGTTCGCAGTTACCGTGGTCGGCGGTAATTAAACATTCGCCGCCCACTTTAAGAATAGCATCGGTAATGCGTTTAAGGCATTCATCTAAGGTTTCAACGGCTTTTACGGCGGCATCAAATACACCAGTGTGCCCAACCATGTCGCCATTGGGGTAGTTACACACTATTAAATCAAAGGCTTGATTTTCAATGGCTTTAACTAAATTGTCAGTAAGCTCAGGCGCGCTCATTTCAGGCTGTAAATCGTAGGTGGCCACATCTGGGCTGTTGATCAATATGCGTTCTTCACCTGGGTAAAGAGCCTCACGACCGCCACTGAAGAAAAACGTCACGTGGGCGTATTTTTCGGTTTCACTAATACGCAGCTGGGTTTTCCCAAGCCCCGACACATATTCACCCAAATCATTGGTAATATTGGCAGGCTTAAAAGCCACGGGTGCCTCAATGGTGGCGGCATACTGGGTAAGTGTTACAAAGTCACTTAATGCAGGCTGAGTGCGGCGGGTAAAACCATTGCCGTCTTTGCCAAAACTGTCGCCGTCTACAAACGCGCGGGTAAGCTCACGGGCGCGATCGGGTCTAAAGTTGGCAAAGATCACGCTGTCGCCGTCTTCTACTTTAACGGCATCGCCCAATATGATGTCTTGTACAAATTCGTCGTTTTGATCACGTTCATACGACGCTTTTAAACCTTCTACCCCAGTGGCCGCTTGGTATTTCGCTTTGCCTTGGGTGTACATATCATAGGCCAATTGCACTCGGTCCCAGCGATTATCGCGGTCCATGGCGTAGTAACGGCCCACTAAGGTGGCAAGCCTTGCTTGGTTGCCCAGTTCTAGGCTGGCTAGGTGCGCGTCCATTTTTTCAATGAACGGTTGCGCGCTTTGTGGTGGTACATCACGGCCATCCAAAATACCGTGTACATAAATGGCTTTGGCGCCGCGCTGTTTGGCCATAGTGGCCAAAGCTTCAATGTGGTTGGTGTGGCTGTGTACGCCACCTGGGCTTAATAAACCAAATAAGTGAACGGCTTTATTGGCGGCAACGGCCTTGTCTATGGCGGCGGTTAACGCGGGGTTTTCAAAAAAGTCGCCATCTTTAATAGACTTATTAATGCGCGTAAAGTTTTGGTAAACAATGCGGCCAGCCCCAAGGTTCATGTGGCCCACTTCAGAATTGCCCATTTGCCCATCAGGCAGGCCCACGCTGGCACCAGAGGTTTGTATCTCGCTTACGGGGTAATCGCTAATTAAGCGGTCCCAAGTAGGCGTGTTTGCATGGTGAATGGCGTTGTCAGAGGCGGCTTCGCGCACACCAAATCCGTCAAGAATGATAAGGGCTACCGGTTTTGGCTGATTTGACATAATACCTGTGCTTGTATCTGGAAATGGATAATTAATCGACAATTTTACATGGTTGTACGCCCAGATGCCATGTTCCAAACTGGCCCTTGGGATGTGCTGCAAATCGGGTATACTGCGAGCCTAAATTTTGAAGGTGTGTTATGGAACAGTTTATTGAATTTGCGACCAATCATTGGATCTTAGTGGGCCTATTAGCGGGTTGTTTTGGGCTATTAGCATTAGATGGATCGTTAAAAGCCGGCCCTAAAGTGGGCACCCATGAAGCCACACGCCTTATAAACCAAGAAAATGCCTTAGTTTTGGATATTCGTGATAAAAACGATTTTAAGGCCGGCCACCTAGTAGATTCGGTGAATATTCCTAATGCACAAATAAATAATCGCTTGGGGGAGTTGGAAAAACATAAAGAGACCCCAGTTATAGTGGTATGCAAGGCGGGTCAAACCTCTTCATCGGCTGCCAAGCTCCTTAAGGATAATGGCTTTACCAGCGTATATCGCCTAAGTGGCGGTATTATGGAATGGTCCGGTAACAATTTACCATTAGTTAAAAAATAATTGCTCAAAAATAAGAATAGAGAACATAGCCATGACAGATCAAACAGAAGCAGCAGCAACACCCGAAGCCAAAAAAGGCCAGTTTGGCATTCAGCGTATTTTCACTAAAGACGTATCGTTTGAAAGCCCAAACACCCCTGAAGTATTCCGTCAGGCGTGGAAACCACAAATTAACATGGACTTAAACACTGCCAGCAAAAAGATTGCTGACGATGTGTACGAAGTTATCCTTACGTTAACCGTAACGGCTAAAAACGAAGACAAAACAGCATTCTTGGCCGAGATTCATCAAGGCGGTATCTTCAAAATTGAAGGTCTAGAAGGCGCAGCAATGCATCAAACACTGGGTGCGTTTTGCCCTAACTTGTTGTTCCCATACGCCCGTGAAGCAATCGACTCTTTAGTCACTAAGGGCAGCTTCCCAGCCCTAATGCTAGCCCCTGTTAACTTTGATGCGATCTACGCGCAAAGCATGCAGCAAGCACAAGCTAAAGCACAAGCCGAAAAAGAAGG
>JAPYOO010000310.1 GCA_029938135.1 Bermanella sp.
TTTGCTTTTATCTTTACATCGGTGGCGCTTATTTGGATCGTGCGCGGTGACTTATTTGAAAACTGGCAAAGCCAAGTGCCTGCCGGCACTCCGAATCATTTTGCTATTAATATATTGCCGGACAAAAAAGATGACTTCGCTTTGGCCATGAACAACAAAGGCTTAGCAACGAGCGATTTTTACCCTATGGTGCGTGGTCGTTTAACGCATATAAATGGCGAAGACGTAAGTGACATATTTGCAGATGATGAAGGGCCTGAAGCGTTAAAGCGAGAACTTAATTTAACCTGGAGCGAGTCTTTACGCTTGGATGAAGCCATTATCGATGGGCATTGGTTTGATGAAGTACCCAGCGATACAGCAACAGACATAAATTGGATTTCATTAGAGGCTGAACTGGCAAGGCGCTTAAATGTAAGTGTAGATGATGAGGTAAGTTTCAATTTGTCAGGTCAAACTCTAGTCACAAAGATTGCCAGTATACGCACTGTGAAATGGGATAACTTCCGCCCTAATTTTTATGTGGTATTTACCCCGCAAGTACTTAGTCAGTTCCATCATACTTTTATTAATAGCTTTTATTTGCCTCCTGAAGAGGGGCGCTGGTTGTTGCAGCTTAACCAACAATTTAAAGCGGTTACGATCATCGAAATAGAGCAAATATTAAATCAGGTGCGACAAATTCTTGCGCAAACCAGTTTAGCGGTGGAGGCCATATTATTATTGGTATTGCTGTGCGCCATGGTATTAATGTTTGCCACGTTATTAAGTACGTTGTCGCTACGCAAACATGAAGCTGCTTTGTATCGTACATTTGGCGCAAGTGAAAGTGACATTCGGCGTCGAATTCGCAGTGAATATATTACCCTTGCACTAGTAAGCAGCTTGCTGGCATTACTGTCATTTGAGGGCATTAGCTTGGCATTGTACTTGGTTATTTTTAAGGTAAGCTGGCAGCCTCATGTTACCTTGTGGTTTATGGTGCCTGCTTTGGCTTTAAGCAGTATTTTACTGGCGGGCTTTTATGCTAATAAAGATGTGTTAAAAGCGTCTCCGCGGCAATTGCTGCAAGAAATTAATTGATCATTATTAAGATGTGCCTATGAATTATTTACCCGCTATTGAAATCGAGCCTACAAAAAATGCAAATGCGGCGGTGATTTGGTTGCATGGCTTAGGGGCCAGTGGCGATGATTTTGCGGCAGTTGTGCCCGCTTTGGGCTTGTCTAATCAAAGTGACTTAAATATTCGCTTTATATTTCCCCATGCTCCGGTTATTCCTATTAGTGTTAATGGTGGCATGAGCATGCCTGCTTGGTATGACATTTTATCCATGGATGTGGAGCGTAAAATTAATCAGCAACAATTTATGCAATCGGCCCAGCAAGTTAAAGATTTAATAGAGCGTGAATTGGACCGGGGCATAAGCAGTGAACGCATTGTGATTGCGGGTTTTTCGCAAGGCGGGGCGGTAGCTTATGAGGTGGCATTAAACTTTGAACAGCCTTTGGCTGGATTAATGGCTTTGTCCACTTATGTGGCCAGCCCAAGTACATTAGCGCTTAAACCGTGTAACGCTCAATTGCCGGTGATGATTTGTCATGGTACTGAAGATAATGTGGTGCCGGAATCATTGGGTTTGTTGGCGCTTGAAAAGCTGAGCTCCATGGGCTTAAAACCCGAATATAAAACATATGCCATGGCGCACTCGGTGAGTCCAGGTCAAATAAAACATATAACGTCTTTCTTGAAGCGCGTTTTAAGTGGTAGCGGGGATTAAAATACGCAATTGATGTTGCCATTTTCATGACCCAGCATTTCAATTTTGCAAACACTGTTCAGTACCCAAAGGCCTCCACCGCAGCTGAACCGAGCAAAGTCTAAGCCACCGGTAATCCAGCCCTCGCAGCTTCGCTCAACGGGCTTAAGTCTGACTTCTTTGCATTGAATGGATAAGGCATCACCACTTTCTCGCTTGGCCTTACAGTATTGTTGAACTTCGCGAATGCTGAATTTCTGCCCCTTAATGTAGCTTGCGTTCACATCTGGTGCGGCTTCACTCAATGTAGTGATTAATATGCAAAGCATGAAAATAAAAAAGTTACGCATGTTTCATCCCTTTTATGACTCTGTTGAGTGGTCTTTCTTTGCCAGTGATGTAGCGAAGTGATGGCTCTAACTATATGCGACACTTAAAGCCTCCATCTTTAATGCCGTACATTTTAACTTCGCAATAATCCGTTAATATCCATAGTCCTTTTTTACATTGAAATTCAACATCGGCCAGTCCGCCATATATTTCACCTTCACATTGCTGTGTGACGGGTTTAAGTTTGGCGAGCGAGCAGTCTACGGTTAAGTATGTATCCCCTAAACGCTTAACGGAACAATACCTTTGCACCTCATATAGGCTGAAATCATAACCTTTGATATTTGTGGTATGCATGTCACCCGTTAGGTCGCATGCAGTTAAAAATATCACCAGACAATAGACGTTAATGAGTGGTTTCATGGCTTTTCCCTTGGCTTTTAATAACTATAGGCATGCCACGCCAAAGCACCTCATTTTTTTAATAAAGCCCCACTAAAGGGCAACGCTGGCAGAAACCCTCTTAAGTCGGTAGAATATGCCCCCTTAATTTATGAGTGCTCGTCCTTCAATAAGGGCGAAATTGGCTTTAGGAGCATTACATGTCCAAGATTGACAAAATTGTATTGGCTTATTCTGGTGGTCTGGATACTTCTGTTATCGCCAAATGGCTACAAGAAGAGTATTCGGCTGAAGTAGTTACCTTTACCGCCGACCTAGGTCAGGGTGAAGAAGTGGCACCAGCTCGTGCTAAAGCTGAAGCTATGGGGATTAAAGAAATTTACATTGATGATTTACGCGAAGAGTTTGCTCGCGACTTCGTATTCCCAATGTTTCGTGCTAATGCGCTATACGAAGGTGAGTACTATTTAGGTACTTCAATTGCTCGCCCATTAATCTCTAAGCGATTGATCGAAATCTGTAACGAAACCGGCGCCGACGCTATTTCTCACGGTGCTACTGGTAAAGGTAATGACCAAGTACGTTTTGAGTTAGGTGCTTACGCGCTTAAGCCGGGTGTTCAGGTTGTCGCTCCATGGCGCGAATGGGATCTGAATAGTCGTGAAAAATTAATGGCTTACTGTGAAGAACACGGTATCCAAGTAGAAAAGAAAAAAGGTAAAAAGTCTCCGTACTCTATGGATGCTAACTTGTTGCACATCTCTTACGAGGGTGACATTTTAGAAGATCCTTGGAATGAACCAGAAGAAGATATGTGGATGTGGACCGTTTCACCAGAAAACGCCCCTGATAAGGCAACTTATCTAACCATGGGCTACAAAAATGGTGACCCAGTGTCTATCGACGGAAAAGAGATGTCAGCCGCGACTATCATGGAATACTTGAATAAAGTGGCCGGTGCGAATGGTATAGGTCGTACGGATATCGTTGAAAACCGTTACGTTGGCATGAAGGCGCGTGGTTGCTATGAAACCCCAGCGGGTTTTGTGATGATGAAGGCGCACAGGGCGATCGAATCTATTACCCTAGACCGTGACGCTGCTCACCTTAAAGATGAGATGATGCCTCGCTATGCAGAGCTAATTTACAATGGTTACTGGTGGAGCCCTGAGCGTAAAATGCTTCAAGCGGCAATCGATGA
>JAPYOO010000311.1 GCA_029938135.1 Bermanella sp.
ATCAAATAACTCTATAGCCCACTATGCGCCTTGATAAATATATTTGTAAAAGCACCAAGCTTAGTCGCGCACAGGCCGTGGAATGCATTCGTGATGGCCACGTAATCGTTAATGATAAAGCGGTGTTAATTGAATCAGTGCAGGTGCATGAAAACAACACCATCACACTGAATGGCAAGCGGCTGTCACTGCGTGCACATCGTTATTTAATGATCCACAAACCGGCTAATACTATTTGCTCTAACGTGGATGAAGCGTACCCGTCCCTGTTTAGCGGACTCAACCTTGATCACACTCAAGAGTTACACGTGGCAGGACGTTTAGATGCCGACACCACAGGCCTAGTTTTGGTAACCGATGACGGTCGTTGGTCGTTTGATATTATCCGCCCGCAAAAACATTGCAAAAAAGTATATCGCGTGGGATTGTCGCGGGCCATTGAACCCGGACAGGCCGCACTACTGCCAGAGCAATTTGCCCACGGATTACAACTACAAGGTGAGACTGAATTAACACGGCCCGCTGTGTTACAAATCATTAATCCACAGGAAGTTTTACTTACTATTACCGAAGGAAAATACCATCAGGTAAAACGTATGTTTGCCTGTGTTAGCAAACGGGTTGTAAAACTGCATCGCGAAAAAATTGGTGATGTGAGTTTGGACATTAATGTAGGGGAGTGGCGTTATTTAACAGCGACTGAGGTGGATTCTTTTAGGGATGAGCCTTAATACAGGAATAAACTAATAACGTATTAAAACCGTTAATTTTCATAGTGCCTTTTTTTCGACATACCACCAATACCTGAATTAAAAGCATTCGTTGGGTCTAGTGTCCTATAATTATCTGCCAGCGCGGGTTTGGCTATATAATGATGGCCCACATTATGTTCAGCTGGGTATTCAGCGCCACGTTTATCAATAATATCTAATAACGATTTTTTAATCGCTTTAGCGTCCTCACCTTTACGTACTAAATAATCCTGATGAAATACATGACATAAAAAGTGTCCATAATACAGTTTATTAACTAGCTTACTGTTAAGTGCTTCAGGCAGGGCTTCAAACCAATCTGGATCATTACGTCTTAAAGCAATATCAAGTGCAACAATGGATTCTATCGTTTGATTATTTATTGATGCGTATTGTACTGCTGCCCCAGCGGCGGCAAAGCGTAATAAATAGGCGGCCTTGGTAATTTTTTCGCAGCACCTAAAATAATGTATCTCGTGATGTTTTTTAATGTCATCTAATAAATTTTGAGTCTCTTCATTAAGATGGCCTTTTACGGTTAGAATTAATTGATGCTCGTATTTTTCATTAAACTCTCGAAGTTCTTTAGGTGTTTGACTAGGAAATAACTTAGCGATTTTATAAACCACCTTATCAATGAAGCCTTTTTTTAAGAAGGGCATCCGACCGCAAAACGAATCTAGCTGGCGCTTTATATTAAAAAACATGGGCAGCCTGTTAGTACCCAAATATTTAATAAGTAATACAGTATCTCGGCCATAATCATCCGCCAGATAAAAGGTATCGCGGTGTAAATATTCGGCATAGACTGGCAAGCTAGTGGAATTTTCAAGCAGCGTTTTTCTAACGGCTTGCAATGCACGGGTTGAATTTGTGCCTAAGTAAAAAGTAGTCTCTTGCTCGTTCTTTATAAAGGTATCTACGCGTACAGCAAACACAGCCAGCTTACCTGCACAGCCACTGGCTTGATGTAAGCGCCTTGGGTCTGCATTGAAACGTGCAGGGGTATCATCCGTAGTTTTACGTACCCAATCGGCGTAGTCGCTATCTGAGGCCAATTTGCCTGTGGTTTGCACATCCTGCGATACATATTTTTGGTTTTGTAAGTTGGTGAGTATTTGTTCAGGCGTATCACCTAACTCAATATCAAGGTTATTGATTAAACTTAGTGTGCCTTCTTGGTTAACTTGTGCATACAAAGCAAGCTCTGTGTAAGCGGGGCCGCGCTCTACCAACGCGCCTCCCGAGTTATTGCATATGCCGCCAACAATAGAGGCGCCGATGCAAGACGAGCCAATGACCGAGTGTGGTACACGGCCATAGGGGGATAATGCTTTTTCTAATGAAAATAAACTTGCGCCAGGAAAAGCGATTATTTGATGTTGTGGTGCTAACACATGAATATCATTAATTCGTGTGGTGTTAATGATCACTGTATTTCGATCACAGCCTTTTGTGGGGGTTGATCCACCGGTTAAGCCGGTGTTTGCAGCCTGCATTATTACAATAACATTCGCGTTTACACAGGATTCTAAAACCTGCCATTGCTGCCAAAGAGTCACCGGTTTAACCACGGCTAAAGCTGGGCCTTCTCCTTCACGAAATGCTTTTCTAAAAGGGGCTGTCGCACGTTCACTAGTCAGCACATTACGTGAACCCACAATTATTTTAAAACGTTGCGTTAATTGCTGGCGTGACGTAATGCTTAATTTTGTCATGATTTGCTCTGTTGTGCTTAATTAACGGAAGGTTCATGGGGCGTGTAATTAAACAGTACACTGCGCTGTTTTTTACGCAGTATTTCTTGCTCAATTATATTTTTAGCATCCACTTTATCTAAAGATACTTTAGCTTCACGAGAAAGGCCTCCATCGGCAATTAAAGACAAATAACGAGAGCAACACACCCTTAAAAAAGATGTAAAGTTACCTATGTCATGATCAGCATCAAGAGATTCAAGGTATAGCTTGGTAATAAGCTGGTTAACCGTCATTTGATCACGGAATGACAACTCCTGTAATACATCCCAAAAAAACACTTCTAAACGAATTGAGGTTACCACCCCTTGAATTCGAAGTGATTTGGTTTTAGAGCTCCATAAGCTGCTATCAGCCTTAATGAAAAGTTGGCACATATTTATCTCTCAATACTAATTAAATTTATAACAAGGCTACAAATTGTCGCAGCATAGCAGGGTGGGCAAGCCAAGCGGGGGCAGTCACTAATTTACCATCTGTAATAGCGTCATCCATAGGTAAAGCAACATATTCCCCCCCTGCCATTTCCACTTCTGGTTGGCATGTAGGATAAGCCGATACTTTTTTACCTTTTATGACGCCAGCAGCCGTCAATAATTGTGGTCCGTGGCAAACAGATGCAATGGGTTTATTGCTATTTGAAAAATGCTGAATCATTTCAATTACTTTAATATTTAAACGTAGGTATTCAGGGGAGCGTCCACCGGGTAAATATAGTGCATCATAATCCTCGGCGTTAATATTGGCAAAAGAAGCATTAAGAGCAAAATTATGACCGCGTTTTTCGCTAAAGGTTTGATCACCCTCAAAGTCGTGTATTGAGGTGGCGATACTATCCCCAGCCTTTTTATCTGGGCATACCGCATGTACTTCGTGCCCCATAGCCAAAAGTGCTTGGAACGGCACCATATTTTCATAATCTTCGACATAATCGCCGGTAATAATAAGTACTTTAGACATATATTCCTCACTGTTTAAATATAAAAGGATACAACCCAAATTAGTTGTTAAGTACTTAGCTATAAATGGGCGTTGTAATGATTACAACATGAATAAAGAACGACTAGGTAATAGGTCAATACTACAAATTATTTGTTTGTTTAATTAAAGCATGGGCTGATACGACGAGCG
>JAPYOO010000060.1 GCA_029938135.1 Bermanella sp.
TTGCCCCAACCGTGTTCGTCATCACCAATAAGGTAACGGCTTTGGTCAGCAGACAAGGTAGTTTTACCGGTGCCCGATAAACCAAAGAACAAACAGGTATCGCCTTCTTCGCCCACGTTAGCAGAACAGTGCATAGGCAAAACGTCTTTTTCTGGCAACAAGAAGTTTTGTACCGAGAACATGGCTTTTTTCATTTCGCCGGCGTAACGCATGCCCGCCAATAATACTTTACGAGCAGCGAAGTTAATAATAACCGCGCCGTCAGAGTTAGTGCCGTCACGTTCTGGCTCACATACAAAGTTAGCCACGTTCAAGATCTGCCATTCGGCTTTATCGGCTGTGTTGTAGTTATCTGGACGGATAAACAAGTTACGGCCAAAAAGATTCTGCCACGCTGTTTGTGTGGTCATTTTAACAGGCAGATAGTGGTTCGCGTCAGCGCCCACGTGCACGTTAGATACAAATTTGTCGTGCTGGTCTAAGTACGCTTCTACACGATCCCAAAGGGCATCAAATTTGTCAGCGTCGAAAGGACGGTTAACATTGCCCCAATCGATGCCGTCAGACGTGCTTGGCTCTTGAACGATGTAACGGTCCAAAGGTGAACGGCCAGTACGCTTGCCTGTTTCTACAACTAAAGCACCATTGTCTTGTAAACGGCCTTCGCCATTTGCCAGTGCTTTTTCTACCAACAAGGCAGAGGAAAGGTCGGTATATACGGTGGTCATGTGTGGCCAATCCATTCGTTATGTTGTTTGGCTTTTGGCCAATCAACTGAAAACATTACCGCTGTGAGCCTGATAAGGCTTAAGCGAAATTAAAATTTTAGGGCCGGATTATGCCAGAAAATAGGCTGGAGACGAATAGGCTGGACCTAAAAAGAGACACGAGTGACGCATTTTGGCAGAAAATGGTGCACTGGCCCTGTAGGCATGGGGGTATATACGGTATTTATATAGAATATATTTACTATAAATTTGAGTGATTACGCCTGCTTTAGGCCGCATTTAGCCAAGGTATGGGCCGAACTGGCCTCATACCCACTTGAAGCTCTAGATCAATGTAATTTATTCATCTGCGCTTTAGCCGACTGAATGGGGAACAAACCATTAATATCACTTTGGTCAAAACTGTAATGCTGGCCACAGAACTGACAATCGGCGCGGATTTTCTTTTGCTCATCAATAATTTCTTGGCATTGCTCGTAGCCCATTTGATTCAGAGCCGTGCTTAAACGTTCTTTAGAACAGCTGCAGCTGAACTTTAGGGCCTCGTCATCAAATACGCGTACTGTCTCTTCGTGATATAGACGGTGCAATAAATGCTGATTATCTAAATGCAGTAATTCGTCATCACGAATGGTATCGGTCACACAGGTTAAGCGTGTCCACGCATCTTCGTCCACTTCCATTGCTTCTTGAACTTCACCTAACGCAGGCAACTCCTGCAATAGGAAACCGGCCGCCACTGCCCCTTCACAGCTTAGCCAAATACGAGTGGCTAATTGCTCTGACTGCCTAAAATACCCTTCTAGCGATTTGGCCAGGTCATCCCCTTCTAGCGCGACAATACCCTGGTAACGACGGCCTTCTGTGGGGTCTATAGTGATAATTAACTGCCCATTTGTGCCCAACAATTGGCCTTCAATAAGTTCTTGCTCTTCGTCCATGCGGGCAATGCCACGTAACTTGCCATCGTGACTGGTTTCGGCCAGTAAAATTTTCAACGGACCATTGCTTTGCACTTGTATTGTTAACAGGCCATCAATTTTAACAGTGGCACTTAACAAGGCGGCTGCCGATAACAGCTGGCCTAGTAGGTTATTGACCGCTTCAGGATAAGACTGCCGCTTAAATATATCCTTTAAGGTTTGGTTTAAGCCCACCACTTCGCCACGCACATGGCAGTTATCAAAGGTAAAACGTTGTAATGAATCTGGGTTTGCCATCTGTTGCTAACTGCCTATTTAAACTTGAATATTGGTCATTATTTTTTACTAATTAATAGTCGTAATTAACTATCACTGTTCACTTCATTGAAGTGATGAATTTGGCGGCGCTCTTTTTTATTGGGTTTATGATCAAAAATAGGATTGGCATGCCTAAACTTACGCCTGCGCTCACTTTCATCCATACGCAGCTTAATGCTCTTAGGGGTCTCTTCGTATAACAAGGCGGCCTCTGGGGCACCACGACGGGTACCACTGAGCGACTTAATCACCACGGTTTTTTCATCCAAACCCTGAGTGATTTGTAAAACATCCCCCAGTTCCAGCATTTTACTCACTTTGCATCTATGCCCATCGAAGTGCACTTTACCGCCTTCAACGGATTTTTTTGCAATGGCGCGGGTTTTATAAAAACGCGCCGCCCACAACCATTTGTCGAGTCTTACTTTTTCAGGAGTTGTTTCAGTCATCGCATCTTTCACTGGGTCGGGCAAGGGGCATTATTTCGCTAAAGTGATCCAACGCTTGAAATTCACTTATGTCGCGCATGGGCTTTTGGCTATCGGGCTGAGAAATACTCAGTAAATGTTTAAAACCATATTGTTGGGCGGATTCTAACACAGGAATACTGTCATCTATGAGCAAGGTTCTATCTAGGCTAAAGGGTGCCTTTTTCATGAGCGTTTGCCAAAAAAGCTGCTCTTCTTTAGGGACTTGGTAATCATGACTACTGATAATTTCATCCACTAAGGTATCCAAGCCGGTGTTGTGCATTTTTAAATCCACACTGTCGCGATGGGCATTGGTCACTATGACACTGCGCTTGCCTGCCGCCTTTAAGGCTTTTAAGAAGTCAGGCACGTGGGGGCGGAACTGAATTTTATGCTGCACATCCACCTTTAATTTAGCAATCGGTAAACCGGTTAAATCACTCCAGTAATCCAAGCAATACCACTCTAACTGGCCTACTTTGTCCTTCATTTGGGCATTAAGGGTTTGTAAGGCTATATGGGGCTCTACTTGGTGTAATTCGGCATATTTAACGGGTAAGTGTTGTAGCCAAAAATAGTTATCAAAGTGCAGGTCCAGCAATGTGCCGTCCATGTCTAATAACACAGTGTCAATTTCATCCCAATTGATCATTAATTTAACGCCTTCTTAGCTATACAAACGGGCATCCGGCTGAAAATCTCTTTGTGAATATTTGCTTAGCGAGATATTAGGTTCATAATGACCGGCTGTTAGTTAGATTATAGTATTTATGAGCGTAAAACCCAAAATCCATGAGACTCACGTGGTGGCCCGCAGCCGCTTATTCACTGTGGAGTCGTTAGAACTCGAGTTTTCCAACGGTGTACAGCGTACCTATGAACGCTTAGCGCCCGGTGGCCATGGTGCCGTCATGATGGTCCCTATTAATGAACTCGGTGAAGTTTTGCTCATTCGTGAGTACGGTGTGGGAATTGAAGACTATACTCTTACCTTGCCAAAAGGGGCGGTGGACCTAGGGGAAACCATAGAACAGGCCGCTAACCGAGAGCTTAAAGAAGAAATTGGAAAAGGGGCTAAGCGCCTTGATTACCTTAAAAAGCTCAGCCTATCCCCCAGTTACATGGCCAGCGGCATAGATGTATTAATAGCCCAAGATTTGTATGACGAATCCCTCGAAGGGGATGAACCCGAGCCACTGGAAGTGGTGGCCTGGCCTTTAGCGAATATAAGCGAGCTGGTAACACGTGCAGATGTTACCGAAGGGCGCGCCATTGCAGCATTGTACATGGCGAAAGATTGGTTAGAAAATGCTGACTTGAGCGCGGTCAGATTGGTAAAAGGAATTAAATGATGCAGCCTAATTACGCAAGCCTGATCGAACTGGCCCGCAAGGCAGGGTCGGCAATCTTGGATATTTACAATCGCGGTGAATTTACAGTCATTGAAAAACACGATGCCAGCCCCCTTACGCAAGCCGATATCGCTGCTCATAATATTTTAGAGGCTGGGCTTAAAGAGATACTGGATATTCCCGTTATTAGCGAAGAGGCCCCGCTACCAGATCAGGAAGAGCGTGCGCAATGGAGCCGATTTTGGTTAATTGACCCTCTAGATGGCACCAAAGAGTTTATTGACCGCAATGGTGAATTCACCGTGAACATCGCGTTAATTGAGGACGGCGAGCCGGTATTTGGTTTAATTTACTTGCCCGTAGGCGATCAATGTTATTACGGCGGGGACGGTAAGGCCTTTTTAAAAGTAGGCAATGAACCGGCTTCTATTTTAAAAACCATTAGCCCTTTAAAACGTATCCGTGAAAACGACTGTATTAACTTATATGCCAGTCGCCGCCATGCCAGCGAGCAATTAGTGCACCTGTGTAATCGTTTGGAAGAGAAGTTGGCTCGTGTACAGTTAGTGGCGATCGGCAGCTCTATTAAATTGGCCTATTTAGCGGCCGGAGACGGCGATGTTTACCCACGATACGGCAACGTAAGCGAATGGGATATCGCCGCAGGCCATGCCATATTACGGTGCGTAGGCGGCGACATAATAAGCAAACAGTACGAATCTATTCAATACGGTCGTAAACCTTCTATGGTGGTACCGGGCTTTTTTGCCGTCTCTTATGTGGACTTTGACTGGCGCCCACTACTGTTAACCTAAGGGCATCTCTATTAATTGCCCCGTTATACCTCACTCCCAAGCCGACTCTCTGTAGGCTTGGAAGCAAGCCCACGTTGTCTCATTTAGTCTAATTACAGTTACCTATAATCCCAGAGATTGTTATTCAAAATCCATCCTAGTAATCCCTCACTAAGTGGTCAATCCTTAACTAAGCTATAGGTGTCCTTAGTATAAATATGACAGGTCCACTGATTATGACGTACAGTATCCACCCACGGATCCACCGCCTACAACATGAAGTTCATACTTTACAGCGCCATATGCGTAACGCGCAGCGTCGCATGGGCATGAGTAACCCAGCCATATTGCACAACTACCGAGAAATGATTCGTACCCGTGAAGAGATGGTGGTTTTATTAATGGAACAACAGAAAATTCCAACTCTAAGTGATGTTGCCAACCGATAGTCTTTTGCAGGTGAACGTAAATAGCCTACTTTTTAGTGGGCTTTTTTATGCGCCGGCCTCACACAAAACACGCTTTAAATCCGGGCATGCACCATGAAAACCCCACCCTTTTGCCCCTAGTAAAAGCCCCACTCACGTCTAACTGCGACAATATGTCACATCCCAAATAGGCAACAAATTTATTAAACTGTTGCCATTCACAGGGAGCCTTCATGACAACTTTTAATCTTAACTTCAAGCTTGTGCTTTTTGCCTGCGCCCTTGAAATGACAGCCTCGCACGCTCTCGCTCAATATCAATTGGACAAAGTAGTGGTGACATCAACCGGTGAGGCCAAACCTGTTTCTGAATTAGCTGAGTCTGTGGGGGTACTCAATAGGGAGGATATTATTAATGTCTCCCCCTCCCATCCCAGTGAAATATTAAATCGCAGCGCCGGTGTTTACATTAATAATCTTGGCGGTGAAGGGCATATGACCGCCATACGCCAACCACTTTCTACCAGTGCCGTATATTTGTTTTTAGAAGATGGCATTCCCACTCGTCCTAGCGGGTTTTTTAACCATAACGGTTTGTATGAAGTAAATATTCCTCAAAGTGAGCGTTTAGAAGTAACCAAAGGGCCTGGCTCAGCTTTGTATGGCAGTGGCGCTATGGGCGGCATTATTAATAGCATCAGTGCGAAAGCGACAGATGTATCCACTAATAAAATCGACACCGAATTAGGCAGTCACGGCTGGCAGCGAATATTAATTAGCAGCAGCGGCCCCGTTAATCAATACAGCGGCGTGAGCATACAAGCAAACCTAACCCAAAACGAAGGTTTTAGAGACGAAGCTAACTACACCCGCAAAAGTGTTAATACCCGTTTAAATTATCAGCTAACCGGTAAGCTCACTGTAAAATCTAGCCTTTCAATGACTCAAGTGGATCAATCGGGTGTCTCCTCTGTGGAAGAGAGTGATTATAAAAACGCGCCCAGTAAAAATCTTTTTCATGGGGATGTGGGCGCACGCGACATTGAAGCGATACGCGCCAGCAGTGAATTTAATTATTCACCTTCAAGTTCACAATTACTAACCATTACGCCTTTTTATAGAAACAACCAATCTACTATGATGCCCAGCTGGATGGTGAGCTACGACCCCAATGTACGTACCACCAACTTTGAATCCTTTGGATTATTAAGCAAATGGCGACATAATTTTTCTCAAAGCGGCCAGTTTATTAGCGGCGTGGACATAGATCATACGCCCTCACATTATGAAGAATATGGTATTGATAGTGATGACCTGATTAAACAAGAAGATACATTTATAAGCTTTACTCCAGGGGGGAAAACGTACGACTTTAACGCCACGCAAACCAGTATCAGCCCTTTTTTACACATTGAAAATAAACCGTCTGAAAATATATTAGTCACGGCGGGACTCAGGTACGATTTATTCAAAGTAAATTACACCGATCATTTTATTGGAGAAGTTGATGACAGCCATGTTAGACCCGACTCCCAAAAACTTGACTACGATCACTTAAGCCCTAAAGCCAGCATCGTTTACCATTTCAATCAATTTCATGATGTATATGCCAACTACCGCCACGCTTTTCGTGCACCTTCGGTTGGCAAACTGTTTCGCTCTGGAAAAAATACAAATACAGCCCAGTTAAAACCGGTGAATACTGATAGCGTTGAAATCGGAATAAGAGGCCTGAACGCATATGCTTTCACGTATGAAATTGCTTTGTACTACATGGAAAAATCAAATGATATCGTCAGCGTGATAAATGGTGACAATGATCGTGTTTCATTAAATGCAGGGAAAAGCGTACACCAGGGAATAGAGTTAGGATTTAATGGCGCCATCAGCGACGACTTTAGTTTTAGTTCAGCCTTCAGTCTAAGCAGACAAACCTATGGAAAATTCGAATACCTATACAGCTGCTTCAGCTGCGAACCTAAAGTAATTAATAACATTTTAAATTTTGATGGTAATGACGTCGGCAAAGCCCCCAATACATTAGGCAACCTTGCCATACGTTTTCAGCCACTGGCAATACACGGCTTCATGGTGGAATTAGAAGTCGAACATATTGGCAAGTATTTCACCGACGAAACCAATACCCATGAGTACGCGGGACACGACCTGTTTAATGTACGCAGCCACTACCAAGTAAACTCTCAATTGCAGCTATATGCGCGTATTCAAAATATCGCTGACAAACGCTATAGCACCTATACCTCGAACTCTGTAGGCAGTGACGACATTGAATATCGCCCTGGTGCACCCTTGAGTGTTTTTGCCGGCATACGTTTCGCCCTTTAAAAAGCGTACATTTCCTATGAGTGATACATGATTCAACTGAAAACAGTAAGAAAGTGGCACCTACTATTAATTTGGCCTGCCACTTTTAGCATACTTATTTATCTTTTATCAGCGTTCGCGCATCCTCTTGCTGGCTGGGTGGGGCCACAGGCTCACCAAAATATAGCCCCTCGTATTGAAACCGATATAACATCAATAAGCGGTATTGAGCGGATTATTTTTGAACATCAATTAACCAACGTTTTCTCAGCCCGACTTGTCCCTTTTAAAGATCGATTGTTATTACAAGTAACGGCTCAAAAACATGAAAAAAGTCGCTACTTTTCCATGGAGAATTACCGCGAACTTATTAACCACAGTGAGCAACAAGCTATCTGGCTGGCCAATCACTACGTGGGCAAGTCTTTACAAATTAACTTAGTAGAATTCAAAGATGATTTTGATGACGACTACCCTTCCTCTAACAAACTGTTACCGGTTTACATTTTCCACTACGACACAAAAGACGCATTAAGGGTAATTATTCACCCTCAATCAATGGCATTGATTTCTATGAGTAATCATTGGAAGCGAGTATTTAAAAATATTTTCAGAAATTTCCATACTTTTGATTGGCTTAATGAGTTTGAGGTGATTCGCTTATTACTAGTATCTTCTCTTCTGTCCTTAATCCTAATTATGAGCATGACAGGCCTTTACTTTTTATTGATCGTTAAACGAAAAAAAACCATTAAAAAAAATGATCGTCGCTGGCATCGTCGCCTCGCTTATTTAGTAACCGTGCCATTATTTTTATTTAGTATGAGTGGTTTTTATCATTTGTTTCAATCGAGCCTTTATCACCCCACGATCACCCTGCCTGATAAATTGCCATTACAACTATCAAAATGGTCACAACATTTTTTTAAAGGTGACAGACATAACCTTAAAAACATTAACAACATCAGCTTAATTCAGGCAAAGACAGCTTTATACCGAATATCCCAGTCAAATGATTTGGGAAAACCGACTAAAGATAAAACGTTTTTTATGGATGCTATTGGTGGATCCATAATTGATTCAAGCGAAGAGCATGTTATTAGGAAAAGCATCAGTAGTCGCTTAAATGTAAACATCAATGATATACAGCACAGCAAACTCATTCATCGCTTTGGAGATGGCTACAGTTTTAAAAATAAGCGTTTACCAGTTTGGCAGGTTGATCTTGCAAATGGCCAACGATTTTATATCGACCCGGTTAATCTTGAAATTGTTCAATTCAATGATTTATTAAACCAAATAGAGGGCTTCAGCTTTTCTACACTGCACATGTTTGGCTGGCTAAAACCTTTCATCGGCCACACAGGGAGAGATGTGGTATTTACCATCATATTATTAGTCAGTTTTATATTAAGTATTCTAGGATTAACTTTATACTTGAGTAACACACGCAGTAAAAAATCGGTGAAGGCTAACGTAGCTCGGGTGTAATAGAGAGTAAGGGTAATTGACAACCGGCCTTAGTGATTCGTAACACTAGGGGCGGCTTGAATTTAGAATATTATTATAGATAGAGCTCTAGCCAACGGTTCGTTCAACAGCCTTTAATAATCGGTCTTTATCCACTGGTTTTGCGATCCAGCCAGTGGCACCTGTGGATTTCGCTTTTTGTTTTTTGTAGTCTGCGGTCTCGGTGGTAATCACTAATATGGGTTTGCTTTTATATTCTTCTAAACGCCTTAAATGCGCCACCAAACTCATGCCTCCCATCTCGGGCATATTAAGATCCGTTATCACCAAGTCCACACTGTGGCCTCTAGCAAAGTCTAACGCTAAGCGACCATTTTCAAATAAAAAAACGGTATGACCTGCACTTTCCAACACTACCTGCATTAACGTTCGTATTGCCGAACTATCATCTACTGCTATTATACTCGCCATACGCTTCCCACAGATCCATGAAAAAAACACATAAACTAAGCATAGATCAAACTAATTATGGGGCACGCCTATTTAGGGTTTATTTAGTTACTAAACGTAATGCAAAGGTACTGTTTTTTGGATTTACTTAAGTACTAGCCCGCAATTCATGAATCCACTATTAAAAAGCTACTTGGCCACCACCAAGCAATTACGTCCACTGCTTTTAGCCGTATATAAGGCTTTGTCTGCCCGCTCTATGACCTCTTCTAGGGTCTCACCACTGACATGGCGTGCCAAACCAAAACTTGCGGTAACGTTTATAGACTTGCGTTTACGGGACTGGCCACGCTTGTTCTTTTCTCGATTTTTACTTTTTATATGCAGTTTATAATTTGCAATGGCTTCTCGAGTCGCCTCTATGAAAGGCGTAATGTCGCCGGCATCACCTTTTTTAAATAGCAGTACAAATTCTTCTCCTCCGTAGCGGTAGGCACGGGCTTTGTCTGTTTTACCCAGAATACTGGCCACGACCTTTAAAACATCATCACCCATTTGATGACCATGGGTATCATTAAACTTTTTAAAATGGTCCACATCTACCATCACTAGGCTGTAATGTTTGTCGGCGGTTTTTAATTTAAACATCAATGCACGCCGCCCCATAATGCCCGTGAGTTCATCCACAAAGGCTAAGACATACGTATCTAGGGTTAACGAGATCAAACACGCGCAGGCTGTCCACAGAACAAGGTATTCTTGTTTTGCCCATTCAAATTGAAAAAGCAATACCATGAATAGTGGCCAGTAAGCGGCCCAACGGCCCAGCCTTGTCCACATGCTGGATAACAACAAAGGGGAGATCACGCAAAATATCACCAGCCACTTAAGCGGCAGGTCACTGTATATACTTAAAATATTAGGAATAGGGACTAAGCGTAAAGCCAGGCCCACAAACAAACATAGAAACGCCACGTTCAATAGATGTACAGGATGCCACCAAGATCGTTGACCCCACTGTAAATTCACAAACCATAAAAAGAGTAACAAACACGTGCTAGCAAAAGGGGCTTGAATATCTAATTGAACAAGACCTTCAAACGACAGTGTCAGTAGCAGTAAAGACACAACTGCAAACAAGGTTTGTTGTTGTAATAATAAATAGGCGCGTCCCAATACGACTAGCAACAACACTGACACTAAATATTTAGGCAATACAAACGTCATATCCACCACAAACACTGGCAGGCCTAATAAGGCTAAAGGTAGCAATAGGTTAATAAATACTAGGCGTTGCTGCATGGCCCCATCCTTGGCTCAATCCAGCTTATAGTATAGACGCACATGCTAGATCGGCTTATATGGATTTAATTTAGCCGCCCTTGATTAAGAAGGTAGTAATAGTGCACATGCTTTGGTTGCTTGATCCAATTTAAATCACACCAAAAATGGCAGTAATAACGCGCACATTAATCCCATAAAGCTCATGCTCAAGGCTGCAAAGGCCCCCTGTAATGACCCTAGCTCTATGGCTTTAGCGGTGCCAACTGCGTGGGCACACACACCCAAAGCAGTACCTTGAGCTGCGGGGTGATGAATGTTAAATATCTTAAATAACACGGGTGCAATTACCGCCCCAAAGACCCCAGTGAACATCACTAATCCTGCCGCCAAAGCCGCCACGCCACCAATACTAGGAGCAATTTCAATGGCAATAGCGGTGGTGATAGATTTAACCCACATACTGTTTAAGCTCACATCACTGCCCTGCCCCACATATACTATGGCCACCGCCACTACAATCGTGAGACTACCCGCCAGCACATTGCTGACCATGAAGGCCAACCAATAGCGCTTTAGCAATTTAATGTTTTCATATAAAGGGACTGCTAAGGCCACGATAGTGGGCCCTAGTAATTGACTCAAAAAATGGGCGCTATCCATATAGCGTGCATAACTTAAATCACTTAATAAAATAATCCCACCCAAACAACAAATACTTACAATCACAGGGTGTAACCAAGGCTGTGTGCCTGAGCGCCGATATAAAGATAATCCTAACTGAAAACTAATTAACGTTAAAAACAGTCCAAGATAAGGGCTTTGCCACAGTGTGTTTAACGCAACTTGCCAATGCATTAGTTAGCTCCCTTGCGCGTCTTTATTTTTAGCATGTGTTGCATCAATAAGCCGCACACTGGAATGGCTAAAACCAAGCTTACTGCCATGGCAATCACTAACAGCCAGCCGTCTTGCTGCAGTAAATACAGGTGATTCACGATCCCAACGGAAGCAGGTACGATAAACAACGGTAAAAAGGGTAACAAAGAATCACTGGATTTTTTTAAGGCCGGCGATAGCGATCCTTTAAGATACAAAAAAACAAACAATAACAACATACCGATCACTGAACCCGGTATGGGCCATGCAAATAAGTGCGAGATGAATTCTCCAGCTAAGTAAAAAGCCAGAAACGTGATAATACCTTTAAGCATGTGTGGTGATTTTAACCAATTTAAGTAAAGTCTCCAGTGGCCGTAGCTTGCCAGCAACTGTCCCATAGTTGTCCATAAAGTTATCCACAGAAACTGTGTAAAACTTTGTTTTCTTTACGTTTTTTATTAATTCACTGGATTCCAAAGATTACAAAAAGCCAGTGTTTTTTGAATTTTTTAGTGACGTGTTTTTAACCAAATTAACAAGATGGCCCATACACCAACGGGTGGCGACAACTGTCCCAATGTTTTCCCTAATGTTATCCACAGATTCTGTGTGTAACTTTATTATTGGTGTATTTTAACGGGTTTGCACAAATAACAGCCCACTTCTTTAGTCTTAGAAGTGGGCTGTTGATAACATTAGACGTTAGAATGCCGAGAAATCCGGAGCACGTTTTTCAACAAAAGCTGTTAACGCTTCTTTGGCTTCGTCGCTTTTAAGCATCTCACCAAAGCTTTCAATCTCTTGTACTAAGCGTAACTCTAAGTCAGCCGCGTAACTTTGCTTTAATAAGGATTTGGCCTTAATCATGGCGCCAGGGGCTTTCAGGGAAAGCTTTTTAGCCACTTTTTGTGCCTGTGCTAGGGTGTCTTCCGTCGCCACTACTTTATTCACTAAGCCTACCTGTGCGGCTTTATCGGCACCAAATACATCCGCTAACATCAATAATTCAGCGGCTTGACTGTGACCCATTAATTGCGGAAACAACAAACTAGAACCGCCTTCAGGACACGCACCAAGATCAACAAAAGGCAGTTTAAAGCGTGCATCACTCGCGGCTACCACGTAATCACAATGGGCCAACATGGTTGTGCCGATACCGACTGCCAAACCCGTAACCGCCACAACGACTGGTTTTGGAAAACGAAACAACGCCAATAAAAATTTCGCAACGGGAGGACTTCCACCCGTTGGCGGCTTGTTAATAAATTCCACAACATCGTTACCACTGGTGAAGTGGTCCCCGGCGCCTTGAAACAAAACCACACGCACTTCTTTATTATCGCTGCTTTCAATTAGGGCTTTTTCGGCCGCTAAATACATCGCATCGGTAATTGCATTCATTTTATCGCTGCGGTCAAAGCAAATGCTAAGAACCTTGTTTTCTAATTGAGTGGTGATCATGGACCTCTCCTTTAAGTAGCATTATCGTAAGAACGCGCGCAGTTTATCATTTGTTCGTCATTTAGCCCCTGAAATTTATGTCGTTGTGCCGTATCATGGCGGCATTTCAAGTGTGAACATAAGGCACCCTTACATGTCTGTACTCCGCATCGCCACGCGTAAAAGTAAACTTGCCTTATGGCAGGCCGAATTTGTTAAAGCTCGCTTAGAAGAATTACACCCAGATTTACGGGTAGAACTTGTCACATTTACCACTCAAGGGGATAAAATTCTAGACACTCCCTTGGCCAAAATTGGCGGTAAAGGCTTGTTTGTAAAAGAACTAGAAGTGGCCATGTTAGATGGCCGTGCTGATATTGCGGTACACAGCATGAAAGATGTTCCTATGGAATTCCCTGAAGGTTTAGACCTAGAAGTCATCTGTGAACGTGAAGATCCTACCGACGCATTTGTATCCAATACCTATAAACGCTTTGAAGATCTGCCTCAAGGTGCTCACGTAGGCACCTCAAGTTTGCGTCGCCAGTGCCAATTGTTAGCCGCGCGCCCAGACCTTAAAATCACCAGCTTGCGTGGCAACGTACAAACTCGCTTAGGTAAGTTAGACGCAGGCGACTACGATGCCATTATCCTGGCAAGCGCCGGCCTCATCCGCCTTGAATTAAAAGATCGCATTGCCCAATCTATTGCAGACGACGTTAGCCTGCCAGCCGGCGGCCAAGGTGCGGTAGGCATTGAATGCCGCATAGACGATCTAGCCACTAAAAAATTGTTAGCGCCACTAAATCACAACCCCACCTCTGCCCGTGTTTTGTGTGAACGCGCCATGAATAAACGCTTAAACGGCGGTTGCCAAGTGCCTATTGCCTGTTACGCGACGCTTGATGGCGACCAGCTATTTTTACGCGGATTAGTGGGCAGTGAAAACGGCGATGAAATTATTCGCACACACGTTACCGGTCCTGCTTCCCAGGCCCAAGAATTGGGTATTCAAGCGGCGATAAACTTATTAGAGCTAGGCGCGGCACGTATATTAAGTGCGGTTTATGGTCACAAGATAGACTAATGGACAAAGCACCTCGTTCACTGTTATTCACCCGTCCGCAAGGTCAGGGTGAGGACTTAATTGACGCCCTAGAAGCGGCTAATTGGCACTGTGTACGCCTACCCCTATTACAAATCTGTGCAATCACCCCTAACCAAACACACGCCTTCCAAGCGATTAAATCCAGCATCATGAATTTAGATCTTTATGATGTGGTGATTACCGTCAGTGGAAATGCCTCTACTCAAGCCGTGCAATGGATTGATCAATACTGGCCACAAATGCCTGTGGGTCTGAATTGGCTGGCGGTGGGGCCAAGCTCCGCTTTGCCGTTTAAAGAGTTGGGCATAGACATGGAAACCCCGACCGCGAACCACAGCGAAGGTTTACTAGATCTACCAGCCTTGCACGATATGACGGGAAAAAAAGTACTTATATTACGCGGTATGGGAGGGCGAGAGTTGTTAGCCGATACGCTCAAAGCCCGTGGCGCTAAGGTGGAATATTGCCAGCTCTATGAACGCCAAGCCCTCTGCTTTGCACCCGGTGAAATCGCGACACTACTCTCAAGCAAACAAATACACTATGCTCTGATCACGAGCGGTGAGATGGCCCAACAACTGGCTGAACAATTAAAAAATAATGTGCACTTGTTGAAACTTCATTTAATTGTCCCCAGCATACGCATTCAGAAGATAGCGAACTCTTTGGGTTTTGCCCAAGTCCATGTATGCGGGCATATTCAAGCCACCACGTTACTGGCTTGTCTAAACTCATTACCCGCATAATTGCTTAAAATGGCTATTCAAAATAATTGATATTAAAAAGATACAAAGGGACAACACATGAGTGAAACCAAGACACCTATCCCTGCTAAAAAAGCACCCTCTAGCAAGCCCGCTATAACAGCCAGCACGGCCAGTAATAAGCCCGTTTATGTACTGGCCTTTATGTTTACACTGCTGCTTATTTTGGCCGTGGGGTTTTTTCAATACCGCTTAGAAGCCTTATTAAACCTTAATAGTGTATTAGAGCACCAAATTAGCTCGCTAGATCAGCAAGCCCGTGGCCAGCTTGAATCGTCCATCGAGCAAACATTAGAGCTTAAAAAAATCGCCGCTATGGATACACAGCTTGCCGCCATGCAGCAAACGTTAAACCAAATTCCCGGTGCCCGCATGAACGACTGGAAATTAGCGGAAGTTGAATATTTATTAAGGCTTGGCAATCAGCGCGTCACTTTGCAACAGGAATTAACGGGCGCCAGAGCACTCTTTGATGCCGCTAATACTATTTTGGCCGCACTAGATGACCCAGGTTTATTAAAGGTGCGTGAAAAAATTGCGCAAGAGATGCTTGCCTTAGGAAAAGAGGGGCAGCTAGACCGTCAGGGAATCTATACTCAAATACAGGCTTTAAAAATACAAATTCATGAACAAATTCAACCGCCCGCCACATTTAAACCGCTTAAAGTAGATCAAGAACTGGATGAACCTGAAACGGTTTGGCAGCAGCTAAGTGCTTTAGTGCACATTCGGTATGCACAAGACGCATTCGATGCGCCCCTTGATGCCCAGCAATATCAAATATTAGAACACAGCCTGCTACTAATGCTTGAACAAAGCCAATGGGCGCTGTTAAAGGCCGATCAAAACCTATATCAAAGCAGCCTAGAAAACGCCATTGGGTGGATTAACACTAAATTGCGTCATAAAGAAGCCATTCGTTTAAGTGATCAATTGAGCCAACTAAAAAGTCTGGATATTCAGTTACACATTCCGGATGTGAGTGCATCGTTGTCGCTCTTGCGCCAAACCCTTAGTGATCGAACATACCGTCCTAGTCTGCCTACAAAAATCGCTCCAGAAGTTACCTCTATTACTGAGGAACGTATTTTATGAATACCCGCCTACTTATCATTACGGCTTTAATGCTACTGGGCAGTGTGCTGGGTTTTTTCATGCAACAGGGCAGTGGCTACATATTAATTAGCTTTCAGCACTGGGTTATTGAAACCAGTTTATGGGTATTTGTGACAATATTATTAACCACTATGCTGGCGTTATATTTTACCATTGGCTTTGTAATGGGGCTGCTGGGTAGCCGCCGCGCACTACATAATTGGCGCAGCCATCGCGGCATGACACAGTCGGTGAATAAAACCGTGAAAGGGCTCATCGCATTAGCCGAGGGCAACTGGAGGCAGAGTGAAAAACTGCTCATAGCGGGTGCGCAAGGGAATGGGAAAATAATTAATTATTTAGCCGCGGCCCGCGCAGCACACCAGGCCGGTGACTTTGAGCATAGTGATGAACTGATGACTCAGGCCAGTAAAAGCACTAAGGGCGCCGAACTGGCCGTGGGTTTACAGCAAGCCCGTTTGCAGCTAGAGCGAAAACAATATGAACAAGCGCTGGCCACCTGTTTGCGCCTTAAACAGCAGTTTCCTAAACATCAGTATGTAAACAAGATGTTATTAAAAACCTACAGCGCCTTAGAGGATTGGCAAGGGGTGATCACGTTACTGCCTAAGCTGAGTAAATATAAATTACTGCCCAGCAAGCAAACCCTAAAAATTGAAATTGAAGCCTACGGTAAACAAATTGAGCATTTAATTCGCACCCGTAGCAGCGCTGGCAAAGACCCCAAGGTTTTATTAGACGTATGGCACAGCATTCCGACTCGCACCATTAAGCAGACTGACTTCATTCCGTTGGCACAAGGGTTTGTTGAGCATTTGATTAACTTAGGTGAACACGTGGCTGCCGAGGCAGAATTACGCAAATTACTTAGCCATCACTGGCACCCTGAATTAATTCGTCTGTATGGCTGTGTAATGGGTGAAAACGTAGAAACGCAATTAGGCTTTGTGCTGGACAAAGTAAAGAACGCGCCTAAAGATGCTGTATCCCTAATCACTTTGGGGCGTTTAAGTTTAAGCAATCAATTATTTGATGAAGCGCAAATGTATTTTGAGCAAAGCTTAGAACTGGATAACAGCGTTGAAATTCGCGGCGAGTTAAGCCGCTTATACCTTGCTAAAGATGAAACAAAAAAAGCCTTAGATATGTTAAGGCAGGGACTAGGTTTAGGCTTGCCCCGTTTGCCCTTACCAATTTAGAGAGGTTGTAGAGCTAACTGGGCCCACTTTAAGGGGCCTAATTAAGCCTTTGCGCTAGCCACACAAATAGGTGCCGGTACCCACGGCAAGTAACTCTCCGCTTTCGTTTTTAAATTCCATGCGCGTTACAGCGACCTTGCTACCAACGCGCAAGATACTAGCCGTGGCAAAAAACTCACGGCCTTTTCCTGGCCTTAAATAATCCACTCGCATATCGATAGTGCCCAGCTTAGATAGGGTTTTCATTTTTTGCTCTAAAGGTACATCGCCTAAGCGAGCATAGGCCGCCACTAAGGCCGCCGTGCCACCTGCTACATCTAAAGCAGAGGCTATTACACCTCCATGCAAAATTCCCATTAGCCAATTGCCCACAAGCTCGTCACGCATATTCAATTTGAAGACGATGCTTTCGCCATTCATGCTTTCAACCTCTAACCCCAAAAAACGGTTAAACGGTATTTTTTGCATAAAATCTAATGCTAGTTTTAATTCTTTTTCGTTAAAATTCGTTGTCATAAAAATAGTTCTATATTTAATCGTCAGTTACAGCTCAACTGACGATTTTGTATTTATCGATGCCAACCGTGAAGTTTTCCGATCTAAGCGGGTACCTTTAACGCCTCCAGCTATGCAGCTTTTCAACCCAAGTAAGTAACTTCTCAGGTGCGTGATTACGCTTCCATTCACCGGCAACATATTTATTGGCTTCCATCATAGTTGGGTAGGCATGTACTGTGCCCAAAATCTTATTAAGACCCAAACCATGTTGCATGGCAAAAACAAACTCGGCGATTAACTCACCGGCAATGGCACCCACAATGGTGGCCCCCAATATTTTATCTTTACCCGGTACCGTCAATACTTTCACAAACCCTTTAGTGGCTTTATCCACAATGGCTCGGTCTAATTCACCCAGATCAAAGCGTGTTACTTCATAAGCGATGTTTTGCTCTTTAGCGGTTAGCTCATTCAAACCCACTCGGCCCACCTGTGGATCGGTATAGGTAGCCCAAGAGACATTAGAATAGTCCACTTTGAATTTTTTGAAATGACCAAAAAGTGCATTTACACTTGCATACCATGCTTCATGGGCAGAAACATGGGTAAATTGGTAGCCGCCGATGACATCGCCCACCGCAAACACCCCAGGCATACTGGTTTGCAAGTGCTCGTCTACCGCGATATTGCCACGCTTATCTAATTGAATGTCTAACGCTTCTAATCCATAACCGGTGGTATTGGCTTCGCGGCCGACCGCAATAAGTAAGGCATCAAACTCTACTTCTTCTGTACCTTGTGGTGTTTTAAGGACCGCTATTTTTTTACCGTCTACGATCTTGTATAGGGTTGGTAAGGAGTCAAGTTTGAGTTGCACCCCCTCACTTATAAATTGTTCGGTAACGGCTTGTACAACGTCGCTATCTTCACGCCCTAATATCTGTGGCGCTGGATCCACCATAGTTACTTTACTGCCTAAGCGGTGAAAGCTTTGTGCTAGTTCACAACCAATGGGACCGGCACCTACAACCAATAGTTTTTTAGGTTGCTCAGTGATTCCCCATAAGGTGTCAGAGGTGTAATAACCCACTTCTTCAAGACCCTCTACTGGGAATACTTTAGGACGAGCGCCTGCTGCGATAATTAAGTTACGGGCAGTACGGCGTTGTACGCCGTTTTCAGTTTGCACTTCCACTGTCCAAGGGTCGATAATAGTGGCGGTACCCGTTAAACAATTTACGCCTAAGTTACTGTAACGCTCAATACTGTCATGAGGTTCTACCTCTGTAATACCGTCTTGTACCGACTGCATAACCTGAGCAAAATCCACGTTAATATCCGCAGCATGAATGCCCACTTCTTTGGCTTTACGCATATCATGGGCAAGACCTGCCGCGTGAATCAACGCCTTAGAAGGCACACAACCGGTGTTTAAGCAGTCGCCTCCCATTTTATGTTTTTCAATTAACGTCACTTTAGCCTTGGTTGCTGCTGCGATATACGAACTCACTAGGCCGCCAGCACCGGCACCAATCACTAACAAGTTGTCATCGAATGTTTTAGGGCGAGTAAACTTAGACAATATACGATTATTTTTAAAACGCTTTAGAAGCGTGCGGGCAATCCATGGAAACATAGCCAACAATACAAACGAGCCAAAAATCCCCGGGGTTAAAATACCGCTTAACGATAGATTATCAAGCTGCCCTAATTGTGCACCCGCGTTTACAAACACGGCCGTCCCTGCCAGCATGCCTAGTTGTGATACCCAGTAAAACGTAACGACACGAATAGGCATAAGGCCCATCACAAGGTTAATAACAAAGAAGGGCACTATGGGGATTAAACGCAGGGTAAACAGATAAAAAGCACCGTCCTTTTCAACGCCCGCGTTTATGGTTTTAAGATGATCTGAAAAGTTCTTCTGCACCCAGTCTTTAAATAATAAGCGCGATATAATAAACGCTAACGTGGCACCAAACGTACTCGCAAAGCTAATCAGCACTAAACCCCAGCCTAAACCAAAGATCGCACCACCAATTAAGGTCATGGCCGCTGCGCCTGGAATTGATAACGCTGTCATGAGCACATATATGGCAAAAAACATTAAGCCGGTGAGCAACGGCTCCTTGGCAAACCACGCTTGGTAAAATTCTGGGGCAAGATATTGTTGAGCATCAAATACAAACAGCGCGCTAATAAGCGCCGCCAGTATTGCTACGATGAGGATTTTTTTCATAAGGAGCCTAAAGATGAAAAGTTTAATTAACACTGTGACAAGCATAGCGTGGAAATGTTCGACTAATACGTAAATCAATGCAAGTAATCCCGCCTTGGCGTACAATTAACGTTAATTACATTTATTTTATGGACCTTTTTAATGGCTTTTTCCGACGCTCAACGTTTTTTTCCTGAAACCCGCCTGCGTCGCATGCGTGCTGATGATTTTTCGCGTCGCCTTATGCGTGAAAACCAGCTAAGTGTAAATGACCTTATTTATCCCATGTTTATTCTAGATGGAAAAAACAAACGGGAGCCTATTATTTCTATGCCCGGCGTTGAACGTCTGTCGATAGATTTAGCCGTTAAAGAATGTAAGTTATTAAGCTCTTTGGGGGTGCCTGCGATTGCGTTATTTCCAGTAACCCCTGAATCACACAAAAGCGAAATGGCCGAAGAAGCTTACAATCCAGATGGCATTGCTCAGCGTGCCGTGAAAGCGATTAAAGATGCCTGCCCAGAAATGGGCGTTATCACCGATGTCGCCCTAGACCCATTCACCACACATGGCCAAGACGGCATCATTGATGAAAACGGTTATGTATTAAACGACATTACGGTGGAAATACTGGCCAAACAAGCCTTAAGCCATGCCCAAGCGGGCGCCGACATTATTGCTCCCAGCGATATGATGGACGGCCGTATTGCCGAAATTCGTGATGTGTTAGAGCAAGATCAACATGTCAATACTCGCATACTCGCCTACAGTGCAAAGTATGCATCGGCTTATTATGGTCCTTTCCGTGATGCCGTGGGCAGTGCTGCCAATTTAGGTACAGGCAATAAATTTAATTACCAAATGGACCCAGGCAACAGCGATGAAGCCTTACATGAAGTGGGGTTGGATTTAGCCGAAGGCGCTGACATGGTGATGATTAAACCCGGCATGCCATACTTGGACATAGTGCGCCGCGTAAAAGATGAATTTAAAGTGCCCACCTTTGTGTACCAAGTGAGCGGCGAGTACGC
>JAPYOO010000312.1 GCA_029938135.1 Bermanella sp.
GAATTTAAAATTGAAGCGGTAGAAAGCCTAGACGAAGATGCACAAGCCATGTTGATGGGACGTGCGGATGACGGCTCACAGACCTTTATCTTAGGTAAAGATTTACCGCTTGAAGACACCATTGCCAACATGACTAACTTACTGGCAGATCTTGGCATGAAGATCGAGATTTCATCGTGGCGCAATATTGTACCCAACGTATGGTCGTTACATATTCGTGATGCGGCGTCGCCTATGTGTTTTACCAACGGCAAGGGTGCGACAAAAGAAAGCGCACTTTGCTCGGCGTTGGGTGAATTCATAGAGCGCTTAAATTGTAACTTCTTTTATAACGATCAGTTCTTGGGTCAAGATATTGCCAATAGCGAATTTGTACATTACCCCAATGAAAAATGGTTTAAGCTTGCTGACGACGATGCGTTACCGACGGGAATTTTAGACGACTATACCCGCGAAATTTATAACCCAGATGGCGAGTTACGTGGCTCACATTTAATCGATACCAATTCAGGTAACAGTGAACGTGGTATTTGCTCCATTCCTTATATTCGCCAATCGGATGGTGAAACCGTATATTTCCCATCAAACCTAATTGAAAACTTATACCTAAGCAACGGTATGAGTGCCGGCAACAATGTTAATGAAGCGAAAGTTCAGTGTTTATCCGAGATATTTGAACGTGCAGTAAAAAGACAAATAATTGAACAAGAAATAGTATTACCCAATGTGCCTCAAGACGTTATCAATAAGTACCCCAGTATTGTAGAGGGAATTAAAGCGCTAGAAGCACAAGGGTTTCCTATTGTGGTTAAAGACGCATCATTAGGCGGTGAATTCCCCGTAATGTGTGTAACGTTAATGAATCCAAAAACCGGTGGTGTATTTGCATCATTTGGCGCGCACCCAAGTTTTGAAGCAGCACTAGAGCGCAGCTTAACCGAGCTATTACAGGGTCGCAGTTTTGAAGGGTTAAACGATGTGCCCAAACCTACCTTTAATAGCATGGCGGTGGCTGAACCTGAAAATTTTGTTGAACACTTTATTGATTCAACCGGCGTGATTTCTTGGCACTTCTTTAGTGATAAACAAGACTTTGAATTTGTTGAGTGGGATTTTGCAGGCACCAATGCCGAAGAGTCCGATTGTTTATTTGGTATGTTAGAGTCCATGGGCAAAGAGTCTTATACCGCAGCGTTTTCTGATTTGGGTTCGGCTTGTCGCATCCTTGTGCCAGATTATTCTGAAGTGTATCCAATAGATGATCTTATTTGGGACAATACCAACAAAGCACTGACCTATCGTGAAGATATATTAAACCTTCACTCGCTTAGCGATGAAGCCTTAGCCGGTTTAATAGAGCGTTTAGATGAAAACCAGCTAGATGACTACACCGACATTATTACGCTGATTGGTGTGGTATTTGATGAAAATACCGTGTGGGGCCAGCTGACCATCTTAGAGTTAAAAATTCTTGTTTTCTTGGCGTTAGGTGAACTAGAAGAAGCTAACGAGCTGGTAGAGACGTTCTTACAGTTTAACGACAATACGGTAGAGCGTGGTTTGTTTTACCAAGCCATGCACGCAGTACTAGAAGTCACCCTAGATGAAGAGCTAGAACTAGATCATTACATTAACAACTTTACTAGAATGTTTGGTCAAGATGTTATGGACAATGTCACAGGGTCTATAACCGGTGATGTTCGATTTTATGGTTTAACCAAAACCAGTATGCAGTTGGAAGGTTTAGACAAACACTTACGATTGATTGAGAGCTACAAAAAACTGCACCAAGCCCGCGCGGTAAAAGCCGGCATTAAAACGCTTTAAGCCTGCTAATATAAAGCTGATTATGTTCAACGAACGCCTGTAAGCTTACCGCTATTTCGCAGGTGTTCTTTGGATTTTTAGTCGTTGCATAAAACGTCGCTTTAATAAGTAAAAAACTTACGTCCTTCTTTACCGGCTGCATTGGGATTAACCTTGTGTGCATGTTTAAACGTTTTCCAGTTATCAACACGCTTGCCAATATTCAGGTGGGGAAATACCTCGTCACCGGTAAACGGTAAACCTAAAAAATCCAATAATTGTGGCAAACTGCCTGTTTGGCTAATATCAATGCTGAGTAGGTTTTCACGATCTTTGAAATAATCTATTACGCTCTGTTCGTGACGCTGGTAACACCTTGTGAGGTGAGCGCCATTAAAAGGGTCATCTACTGTATTCAAATCAAAGGTCTGTATAAAACTGCGCTTTAAGATAGGGTTTACATAAGCCTGGCCATTTAAGCTGGGCAACATTTTTTTTAACAGCATTTGTATCGATGGTAGCCACTGATCAAGCGGGCGCTGTAAATAAACAAACTTGGACCCAGGAAATAAGGCATCAAGCTGCTGATAATCGCTAAAACAGGGGCAGTCAGAGACCACTTCGGCTAATTCAAAGGCACGCTTAGTATAAGCCGTGTGGGCCACGTTAAAATGCTCAAGTAGTTGCACGCTGATGCTGGTGGTACCGGTGCGGGGTAAACCGATGATGAAGAGTTTGTTCATGGAGGCTCGAATAATAAAGCGCGAAAAAGCGTAATAAGTGATAGAAATCAGCGCTTAAAGATAGCATAAGATCGCCGCGAGGTGTCCCCGTCAACGTAATTCTGCGTTATCTCCAACTGAAGATAGTGCGTGAATCAGATCCTACAAGCACTATTTAGACTCCCTCCCTAGTGGCACAGTGATATTTAATGTCTTGAATTAAGCCATTTATCGTCTTGAATTAAGTATTAAGCTAGGCCCATTTTTAATAAGTGTGGCGTTTATAACGTGTAACAGCTGATATTGTGCCTACTTGGCGGTATACGTATATCGTAGCGTAGATCACTCATATCCAGGCAGGCGTGAAGCATCGCACGTGTTTTATGGTGTACCTGTTGAGTTGATCAAAATAAGACGTTAAGGGCCACATTTATTAGCCGCTTAGCGTATAGATTTAATGAGGGCGGGTTTTAAAACATATGGACGGGAATTACGTCATAGCGCCGTGTAATAAACTGTTAGGAGACGTATGTTAACTGAGAATTCTGAAGATTTTATATCAAACTCATCCATAGGCATTCATGCGGTATCGCCAGAAGGTATCATTATGTATGCCAATGAGTGTGAGCTTGAGGTATTAGGGTATACAAAAAATGAATATATAGGTCATCATGTTTCCGAGTTTCAGATAGATGATGTTTGTTTGTCTGACATGATGAAGCGCTTGAGTCGATTTGATAAATTAAAAAATTACCCTTCAAGGGTGCAAGGAAAAAGTGGACTTAAATACATCATCTACAACTCTAGTGTGTATCAGGAAGATGGAGAGTTTAAACATACCCGTTGTTATGGGACAGATGTTGAAAAAGAAATTTATGATGTGTTTGTTAAGGTTTTCGATTTTCATAAATAGACCTTAACTATCAAATATAAACGACTTAATATTAGGAATAACTATTTTCGTTTCATTTGTCGGGTACTTTATCATAAGGGAATTTAGTGACTAATACAGTTAAGAAATTTTTCATCTAATGCCCTACAAATTTGACTTATTTTTCCCGTAAGGGGAAGCGTAAGATCTCAAACGTTTGTCTATGAAATAC
>JAPYOO010000313.1 GCA_029938135.1 Bermanella sp.
ATGCCCTTAGGCATTTTGCCTTAGCCCATAAACTGCAAATAGCCGCCTGTGAAATAACAGGGGTTTTGCCCCTTATGAAAGTAAGTGATCACTTAACGTGGCTGGCACACACCCTTTTAGATAAATCCCTATGGCTTGCCTGGCAACAAATGGTCGCCAAACACGGCAACCCCAGCGACGCCCAAGATGAAGCGGTGTTAGACCCTGAATTCTTAATATTAGGTTATGGAAAATTAGGCGGCATTGAGTTGTCGTATGGCTCGGACTTAGACATGGTATTTTTGCATGGCGGAACCAGCAATAAATATACACTGGGTGAGCGTTCTATTGAAAACGGGGTATTTTACACACGCCTAGGTCAGCGACTTATCCACATTCTTAATACCACTACCCGCGCGGGCCAGTTGTACGAAGTGGATATGCGCCTTAGACCCAGCGGTGCCAGTGGCATGATTGCCGCATCCATGAAGGCCTTTGATAATTATCAAACTAAAGAAGCATGGACCTGGGAGCATCAGGCACTGATTCGTGCGCGTATCATCTGCGGCCAAAGCCAACTGGGTGAGCAGTATTTACAGATTAGGCGCCAAATATTGACAAAACCGCGGGATTTACCCGTTCTTAGAAAAGAAGTAAGCGACATGCGTCAGAAAATGCGCGCAAGCTTAGGTGCGCAAAGTACTGGTAAAGCGTCGTTCCAGCTTAAACAAGATGCTGGCGGCATTGTTGATATAGAGTTTTTGGTGCAGTACCTAGTATTGGCCTACGCCAAAGAACATGCCTCTTTGCTTCAATGGACCGACAATGTACGACTGCTAGAAACCTTAACCACATTAGGTTTACTGGATACCCAACAAAGTGATGCCCTTTACCAAGCTTATATAGCCTACCGCACATTTGCGCACCGCCGGGCCTTGCAGAATCAACCGCTTTTGCTGAACCCTGATGAGCTAGGCCAAGCTGGGTTAACCCCCCACATTTCTACGGTTAAAACGCTTTGGCAAAAGGTGGTGGAAGAGCAGAGTTAAGCCCGAACATCACCCTATTTAAAAGGGCGTGAGTGCGCCCCTTCATTCTAAGTGCATGGCCTTGTGTACAAAATCACTAGGCCTGTGTCCGTATTCCCGCCCAAAATATCAAAATCAGCCTAAATATTGCCCAACTTAAGACAAGAAGTAGGAGAAATACGCCCCAAAATGCGCGATAATCTCATCCCTTAAAGTGCGGGCAAGACTCAGTTTAAATTTAAGTAATATGCCGGTGGCATGGTCGATACATGATTTGCAGTGCAAACCCTCGTATTCGCCTGTTGATCACCTTATTGCTTCAACAAACCGACGACGCAGGGTGTTCAGAGAACTTATTACGTATAGGGTGCTGAATACCTAATAGCGATACCCTCTATCAGGCTTATATAGCCTACCGCTCATTGATTCACCACGGGCAATGCAGAACCAAAAGTTACTGCCTAACCCCAATGAGCTCGACCAAGTTGAGTCTTACACTCACATCACTACGGTTTAGGCGCTTTGACAAAATTACGCATTAAACGTGCATCATATAATATTGAGTAAGGAAGCCGTCTTTAAGGTTTCCGTACCAAAGTAGGAATAGAAATGGCCGCATTTGGAACAGTTTTCATGCCGAAAATGGCATTGGCGACATTCGAAAATAATTCTTGGAACGCTTCAAGCATTGTTCCATCCGACAAATTAGAGATTCACCCTGGTGCACACGTCTTACATTATTCAAGCACCTGCTTTGAAGGCTTAAAGGCGTTTAAACACAAGGATGGCAGCGTGAACATTTTTCGCATGGATGCCAACATTCAGCGTATGTCACAAAGCAGTGATTTATTAAGCTTGCCTGAGATTAATAAAGATCAGCTTGCTCAAATGATCAAAGACATTGTTGGCCTGTACGCTGACGATGTACCTAGCCCTCCAGGCTCTATGTACATTCGCCCTACGCAAATTGGAACAGAGGCCGCCATTGGCAAAGCCGCGGTGCCTTCTGAATCGTCTCTTTTATATGTACTGCTTTCTCCCGTAGGTGATTATTTCACGGGTGGTGCCAAGCCATTAAGACTTTTGCTAGAAGAAGAAGGCATGCGCTGTGCGCCGCATATGGGCATGATTAAAAGCGGCGGCAACTACGCCAGTGCTTTAGGGCCTATTAGTCGCGCACGTAAAGAATGCGATGCCGACCAAATTCTTTTTTGCCCTAACGGTGATGTACAAGAAACCGGCGCGGCTAACTTCATTTTAATTGATGGCAACGAAATCATCACTAAGGCGTTAGACAGCACCTTTTTACACGGCATTACGCGCGATTCTATTTTAACCATCGCACGTGACATGGGCATGACCATAACCGAGCGCGACTTTACTGTAAGCGAGTTACTAGAACGCGCTAAGAAGCCCGGCACCGAAGCGGCGCTTTCTGGTACGGCCGCAGTATTAACACCGGTTGGCACCCTGATTCATAATGGAAAGGAATTTTCAGTTGGAACTGGCGAGCCTGGCGAGACCACATTAAAACTGCGCCAAGCGTTGAATGATATTCAATGGGGTAAGTCTGAAGATAAATACGGCTGGTTGGAAACAGTTTAGTCTAGCCAGTTATTCGTTAAAATAAAAAAAGGGAAATACATACATGTATTTCCCTTTTTTATTTTTTCTAATTACTTATTTGTTAAAACGTCTACTGCCTTTCTTACCTGACATGATTCCCCATACATCCGCGCAGCTTCACGTGTTTTAATCATGCTGCACAGCCACGATTTTTTATGCACGCTATTGGGCAATAAACGCCCTTTGGTCTATATTAATAAGGCCTGCCTTATGTATTTTGGCATTATTAACTTTGCAGCTCGTTATTGCATATCTTTATAAGGCCAACAATGCTTAATCTAAAAGGATATACAATAAAGGCCATACGCCCGCTTCTACTGGTACTGACGGCACTGGCCGTCTCGTCCGTGCTACAAGCCCAAGAAAAAGAAAAGATCACCGTATGGAGTTATTACGAATCCCCGCCCTTTGTCACTAGTTTAGTGGGAAAGAGTGGCTTAAGTTTTGATTTTGTAGAAATGCTTAACTTATTTGAAGACAACGAACAATATGAATTTATATTAAAGATTATCCCTCGTAAAAGACTCGACAGCTATTTGTCCCATAACAATAAAGGCATTGTCTTATGGGTGAACCCATTATTCTTTAATGACACTAAAAAAGTTCGATATTCATGGACTCAACCCATATTAATAGACAAACAGTCTTTTATATCTAGAGTATCTGATCCATTTATCTATAAAGATGCTACATCACTCATGACTAAGGGCTTTATATTGGGCGGCATAAGAGGGCACATTTATTCGGGCATCCAAAAAGAAATCGATGCAGGACTAATTATACGCAACGATGTAAACCAAGAAAAACAAAATATTGGCATGCTGCTTACTAACCGGGTTGATACCTTTTTAATTCCCTATAGCACTATGAAATATTATGAAAAACAAATGAAACTTAAAGAAATTATATATTATTCACCCAAGCCACTAAATACTTATACCCGCGGCATATTGGTAAA
>JAPYOO010000061.1 GCA_029938135.1 Bermanella sp.
AAAATAATCGTTACTAATTAACAAGGGGGGCAAATTAACGTATTTGCGCAGGGTTGTCTCTACTGATTCACCTGTTTAACTGCCAACTGTCTCTTATACTGTTTATAGAAACCTTCAAATTTTAGGCGGGAATGGTATGCTACTCCCCCAAAAGTACAGGCAAGCCCATGAATAATCAGGACTTATCCACATTTAACATCTTACCCAAGCGCCATTGGATCGCCCTGGGGCTTACTTCTTTGTTCGTTGCCGCCTTACTTATATTGATTCCAGTACAGCAGGAATTAGAGCGCCGCACCTTCGCTTATGAATTACCCGTGCCTGCAACCCAAACATCGTCACCTGCTGACACTCTGCCTGACTGGACCATGAAAGCCGTTAAACCTGGCGACACCCTCGCTCAGTTATTTCAAAATCAAGGTGTGTCACCCCAAGTTCTATATAAACTTACCCAGAGTAAACATGGCAAGGTTCTTAATAAATTAAACCCTGGGGATAAAATAGGCTTTCAACTGGATACTGGTAAAAAGCTCACCGCTTTTCGTTTGGAAAAATCGTTATTTGAAAGCTTTGAGTTCTCAGCTACCGATAAGGGCTTTGAAAGTCACAACATATTGTTAGAGCCCGATATTGTTGAAACCTTTGCCCAAGGGACAATCGACAGCTCACTCTTTGAAACTGGCCTAGATTCAGGCATGAGCAATAACGTCATCATGAAGCTGGCCACGATATTTGGCTGGGACGTAGATTTTGCGCTAGACATTCGCCAAGGGGATAATTTCAGCCTTATTTACCAAGAAAAGTATTTAGAAGGTAAAAAAGTTGGCGATGGCGATATCTTAGTGGCTCGCTTTGAAAATCACGGCAACACCTATACCGCCATTCGTTTTGAAGACGCTAAAGGCTACAGCCAATACTTTACCCCTAAAGGCCTTAGCATGCGTAAAGCCTTTTTACGTACCCCGGTAGACTTTACGCGCATTAGCTCGCGCTTTAACTTAAGCCGTAAACACCCTATTTTGCATAAAATTCGCGCACACAAGGGCGTCGACTATGCGGCCTCACGTGGCACACCTATTAAGTCTGCCGGAGACGGTAAAGTCATTTTTGCAGGCAGAAAGGGGGGTTATGGACGAGTATTAATCATTCAGCATGGCACCCGCTACACCACTCTTTATGCACACTTGAAAGCCTTTAGACGCGGAATACGTGTGGGCAAGCGCGTTAAACAAGGGCAAGTAGTGGCCTATGTGGGTAGTTCCGGTTTAGCTTCTGGCCCGCACTTGCATTATGAATTCCGTGTTAATGGGCGCCATCGTGACCCATTAAGAGTGAAGTTACCCCATGCTAAGCCAATCGATAAAAAGCAAAAAGAACACTTTTTACATTACGCGCAAGTCATGGTTATGCGCTTAGAGAGCCACTTGTTTGGTGATTATTTTGCTTCACGTTAGCCAATCTCTATGAGTTATTACATAGGGCAAATGTCTGGCACCAGTCTCGACGGCATTGATAGTGTCTTAATGCAGTTTACTGATAATAAGATGACCCTCATTGCCCAGCACCATCTTGAATTTAGCCAAACACTTAAAAGCAATATACTGAAACTCTGTAATGGGTGCGAAAACGAGCTTCACCTAAGTTACCTGCTGGCCAATGAACTGTCAGAGCTTTATGCCAGTAGTGTGTCTGCCTTACTACTAAGTCAGGGCATTGCTAGCGAACACGTCATTGCCATTGGCTGCCATGGCCAAACGGTCCGTCACCGCCCACCTGAATACACCGTGCAGCTTATTAACGCAGCCTTACTTGCTGAGCGCTGTAATATTGATGTGGTGTGTGATTTTCGTGCCCGTGATTTGGCGGCGGGCGGACAAGGCGCCCCACTGGTACCGGCTTTTCATCAGGCCTTGTTTCGCCAAACCGAGGAGAAACAAGATACGTTTGTGGTAAACATTGGCGGCATGGCCAACGTATCTCAGTTAACTGCGAGGGGTGACGTATTGGGGCATGACACTGGGCCTGGAAACGTATTAATGGATGCTTGGTGTCACTTAAACATACAGAAGCCCTATGATGAAAACGGGCAATGGGCAGCCACAGGCCAAGTAAATACGGTATTTTTAGAGCATTTATTAAAAGAAGACTATTTTCATTTGCCGCCACCGAAGAGTACCGGCCGTGAGTTATTTGATTTAGCTTGGCTACAAAAACAGCTAGCAAATTGCTCTGTGCCTGATATATCGGCACAAGACATCATGAGCACTTTGACTCAATTAACGACAGATAGCATTGCCATGGAGATTGAAAAACTTAATCACTGTGGGCAGGTTATTATTTGCGGGGGAGGCGCTTTGAATCAGACTTTAATGGCGAGGCTTAAAAAGCGCTTAAAAGGCTTTCAAGTTTTGAGTTCAATGGACGTTGGTTTCGACCCGCAGTGTATCGAAGCCATGGCGTTTGCTTGGTTAGCTAAACAGTGTATTGAGCGTAAATCAGCTAATGTGCCTAGAGTCACAGGCGCAAAAGGCGCAAGAGTTTTAGGGGCTATTTACCCAGCCTAATGGCTAAAAGCTTTGATAACCGGCTTTAATCAAGCGTTTCTCTTCGGCCGGACCAAAAGGCACGGTTTCCACGAAGGGAGGTAGTTGATTACGGTTGATCTTGTTAAACCCCATCCAGCGCTCACAAATCTTAATATCCACCACCTTAAAAGCATCAAGCTTAGCCGCCTGATCTACTAACGCCTGATATTGCTCGTAATTACTCTTAATAAAGACATTGGCCTCGGGGCCGTGCAGCACAATCGCGATGGGGTATTTAGGATAGGCTGCCGCAGCATTTGCCCAGCGCTCGGCTCGATCTAATAAATCCGCCAGCTCTTGAGGGGTGTTCGCATGCAGCTGAGCAATATACTTTTGTTCTTGCGCCACACAAAAATGTGCAAATAACACTAAAATCAGCGCTAAACTACGCAGCCAAGTCAAATAGGCAGGTTTCATACTAAACGGTAAAGGACGAGCCACAGCCACAAGTGGCAGAAGCTTGGGGGTTAGAGACCACAAATTTGGAGCCCTCTAAACTTTCTTGATAATCAACGTTGGCCCCATCTAGGTAGGGGTAACTCAATGAATCCACCAGCACACGCACACCTTCTTGGTCTACTTGGGCATCATCTTCAGCGATTTCAGTATCAAAGGTAAATCCGTATTGAAAGCCAGAGCAGCCGCCGCCGGTAACAAATACACGTAAACATAAGCTGTCATCCCCTTCGTCTTCCAATAGCGTCTGCATTTTACTCACGGCAGAAGAGGTAAGAGAAAGAACGTTCATACAGCTAAACCTTCAAAATAACATAATTAATTAACGCTATTATGGGATTAACCGACTGTTTTAGTCAACTTTAGTTTTGACATGAAAAAGGCGGCTAATCCCCAATATTAGACGTTATTCGGCTTTAGATTCTTTACCAACGGCGACTTCGGACAATACTGGGTCAGTATTTTTACGACCCTTGCGTGAGCTCTCGGCACCCGTGTGGATTAGACTGCCGTTAACTTGAGCACCCATGACCATTTCCATCATAGTGTAATTTACATCACCGTTTACAATGGCCTTCTTAGCCAATTCGATATGCTGTGAAGAGTGCACATTACCCACTACACGGCCATTGATAACGATATTAGGCACGCGAATTTCGCCTTCGACAACCCCAGACTCACTGATGCGCACAAGAGCATTCGTTTGATCGTCGGCAATGATATTGCCTTTAATGCGCCCATCTAAAATTAGGCCACCACTAATATGTAAATCACCCACAATTTCTGATTTCGCTGAAATGATGGTGTCGCAGGAATCTGGCTTTTTATTTTTACTGCTTAGCATGTTGTTGCTCCTTACTTGGCCATGGAGTCGTCTGAGTAATGCGACCGGCCTTTGTACCTTTAGATTGTAAAACTACTTCTACAGATTCAGGGGTGAATCCCTCTGGTAGCACTAGCTCACCAGAGATTTCCTGAAAATATCGGAATTTAAACTTAATGCCGTAATCTTGCACTTCATCCGATAAGTCCCTTAGTCCATATACCTTTTGCTTGCCGTTAATGACGCCAGTGACATTCACCGCCGCTAAACCGCTAATATAAGTTTGATTGGTGCCCACTTGTGTCACCACAACCTTGAAGCGAAAACGTCTATCTTCAAGGGTTTTCTCGAATTCAATTTTTTGAATGCGTAAATCGTGTTTACGGCTGGAAGGCGCCATTATCCCTTTATAAAAAGCCACTTCTTCTTGAAGCGTGGCTATTTGGGTGCGTAAATCCACCATGTTTTGGCGTAAACCTTCGGTGGAGCGGCGATCTACCTCACCACCCTTTTCCAGCATCAAAACTCGCTGATTATAGCTAGTGGCATTTTGATTGGCGGCATTTAAGTCTTTTATTAATTGGTCTCGTTCGGTAATGGCTTGAGCCTGAGCCTCCATTACCTCAAAACGGCCAAATAAATAGCTCGCACCCGCCAGTGTTACCACCAGTATTAACAATAACAAGCGGCGCCAAAACTTCGTCCACGGGTCATAACTGACCACGACAAATTTTTCTTGCTTACTGCCTTTAACAGTCATGCATACTGTCCTTAATTATTATTGGCTTGCTGGTTATGCTCAAATTAGCGCGATTAAGGCAACATAGCTGGAGCGGTCATGGCTTGGTTCTCTTCAAAACCGAACATAATATTCATGTTTTGCACGGCTTGCCCTGCTGCACCCTTCACTAAATTATCAATAACCGATAAAACCACTACCGTGTCACCACCCTGAGGAATGTGAACCGCTATTTGATTATAGTTGCTACCTTTAACATTACGAGTAGCTGGGTGTGAGCCTTTTGGTAAAACGTCTACAAATGGCTCGTTTTTGTAATACTGCTCATACAAAGTCTGTAGATCTACATTTGTATTTTTAAGTTTGGCGTACAATGTGGCGTGAATACCACGAATCATAGGTGTTAAGTGTGGCACAAAAGTCAAACCTACATCTTTGTCTTGGTTGGCATTTTTAAGACCTTGTTTAATCTCAGGCAAATGTCTGTGACCCGCTACGCCATACGCCGAAAAGCTTTCACTGGTCTCACACAATAGTCCACCAATCTTGGCCTGACGACCTGCGCCGCTCACACCTGACTTACAATCTGCAATGATATTTTGCTCATCCACTAAGTTGTTTTCAATCAGCGGCAGTAAACCTAATTGGGCGGCGGTAGGATAACAACCTGGGTTGGCAATCAGTTGTGCATCTTTAATTTGTGCACGATTCACTTCAGGCAAACCATAAACAGCCATGGCGACTAAATCGGGGCACGTATGCTCCATGCCATACCATTTAGACCACTCAATGACATCTTTAATTCTAAAGTCGGCACCAAGATCGATAACCCTTACACCCGCAGTAATTAATTCGGGTGCCATTTCCATCGCTACGCCGTGTGGCGTGGCAAAAAATACCAAATCACACTCACATAGAGTTTTCACATCCGGTACACTAAAGCAGATATCAGTGAAAGGTCGTAAGTTAGGGAACATGCCTGCTACAGGGTTGCCATCTTCACCACGGGACGTAACCACTTTAAGGTTAACTTGTGAGTGTTGAACCAGAATACGCAGCAGTTCAACACCGGTGTAACCTGTGCCACCCACTAGACCTACATTAATCACACTACCACCTTCTTTTTCGTTTTGTTCAAGAGGGCCTTATAATAGCGTCTTCTTTAAAAAGTGACAGAACATTTGATGGCTTCTTTGCTTCGCCAATTGCGATTACAGCTTGCCCAAAGCAATGCACTGCCTCTTTTAGCCATATTAGGGGCACTTTCAGGACTACTAACCGGTGGCACTATCTTGTTATTTCGCCTCGCCATAGAGGTGCCATTAGATAATGCCTTACCCGGACAACATCACGAATACTTTGAAAGCCTGCCAATTTGGTTAAGGTTCACACTCCCCATGCTGGGTGCAATGTTAACCGCTATTATCTTTTTACTGCTAAGCCCACAATCTCGCATTGTGGGTATTAGCCATGTTCTAGAACGCATTAAACACCATCAAGGTTATATGCCGGTCAGCAACTTTTTAGCGCAATTTTTTGGCGGTATTATCTGCGCTATTAGTGGTCAAAGCACTGGCCGTGAAGGCCCTGCGGTTCATCTTGGGGCCGCCACCGGCAGCATAATGAGCCGCAAATTTAGCTTGCCCAGTAACCATACTCAGCTGTTACTTGCCAGTGGGGTAGCGGCGGCTATTTCAGCCTCCTTTAATACACCCATTGCAGGGGTGATTTTTGCAATGGAAGTCATTGTCATGGGTTATAGTTTTATTAGTTTAATCCCAGTGATCTTGGCATCGGTGACCGGTGCACTGTTAACTCGAGCGGTTTATGGCAACGAGCCTGCCTTTAATGTGCCACAGCTTCATCTGCATTCTTTATTAGAGTTTCCTTTTTTAATCGTTGAAGGGTTATTAATGGGTACCTTAGCCGCACTCTTTATATGGGTGTGTGTGAATGTTGCTCAAAAAGCTCCAAAAAAGTTATTAACCCGCTTTTTCTTGTTAGGCCTATTAAATGGATTGCTGGCCATGGCCGTCCCACAAATTATGGGCATAGGCTATGACACCGTAAACCTTGCATTAATTGGCCAGCTGCCCTGGATCGCGTTGTTTATCTTTGCCTTAGCAAAATTGTTAATTACCAGTTTGAATTTAGGATTAGGCCAACCTGGCGGCGCCATCGGCCCCATGCTATTTATTGGTGCCTGTGCCGGCGGACTGGTGGGTGAATTAGGCGCTTGGATTGCACCCGAGCATGCCAGTAACAGCGGCTTTTATGCCATGCTGGGCATGGCCGCCATGATGTCTGCTTGCCTGCAAGCACCACTCACCGCCCTTATGACACTATTAGAACTTACCAGTAATTCTGATATTTTATTGCCCGCTATGCTGGTGGTGGTAGTGGCCAATCTAACCGCCAGCGAAGTATTTAAACAAAAAGCTTTGTTCCCAAGGCTTCTTCAATTGCGGGGGTTAACGGTAGATACCAGCCCAGTAGAACAAATGCTGCGCCAACATAGCGTGCTCAGCATCAGTGAAAAAGATATCAAAATGGTGAAGAAGTTCTCAAGCGTCGAAGATTTACAACTAACACTGAAGGCTAACCCTAAATGGCTGGTAATTTATAATACCGACAAGACCATTACCGCGGTTATTTCGGCCAGTGATGTGGCTATTTTATTATTAGATGACGACCTACTAAACCAATGGCAGGAGGAACATGAGGGGCAGATACTTATTAACCTTTTAGCCATTCCCGCACAACGCAAATCCTGTGGCAGTATTTCCATGCAGGCCAACTTGCAAGAAGCATTGGATTTCATGGCTAAGCAACAAGTAGAGTATTTAAGTATTCATTCAGGAAAAGGCGTGCTGGCCAACTCGGTCATGGGGGTTATCAATCATGATGAAATTCATAACCACTATCGTTATCAACAGCCAGCCACTAGCGAATAACGTATTGAATTTAGTTTTAAGTCAGCATCATGGTAAAATGTGCGCGCTAAGTGATCATTAATACACCACGTTTAAAGGACTTCCATGCTGTGGATTAAAGCGTTTCATATCATCGCCGTTATTTGTTGGTTTGCCGCCATATTTTATTTACCGCGTTTATTTGTCTATCACGCTGACACTCAAGACGACGTCAGTAAAGAGCGATTTAAAATCATGGAGCGTAAACTCTATCGGGGCATCATGACTCCCTCCATGATTGTAGTATTACTGCTAGGTGGCTGGCTCATAAGCCTTAACCCTAATTATTATTTAAGCCAAGGGTGGATGCAGGTAAAAATAGTCCTAGTATTGTTATTGGTGGGTTTTCATTTCTATTGTGGGTATTTACTTAAAGCCTTTAGCGATGATAAAAACAGTAAAAGTCACAAATTTTTTAGGGTACTCAATGAAGTGCCTGTTTTTATGTTAGTGACCATCGTGATTTTGGCTGTGGTTAAGCCGTTTTAGTTTTAAAGTTTCTTTATTAATTAGTTTTTAGGATTGTTTCATGGATATTTCTCGTTCAGCGTCACTATTTGAGCAAGCCAAACTACGTATTCCGGGTGGCGTTAATTCACCCGTACGTGCGTTTAGTGGTGTCGGCGGCACACCCATTTTTTTCAAGCAGGCAAAAGGTGCCTACCTGTTTGATGAAGATGGTAATCGCTATGTGGATTACGTGAACTCATGGGGGCCCCTAATTTTAGGTCACAGTGCAAAGCCTGTATTGGATGCTATATCTGCACAACTAGAAAATGGCTTAAGTTTTGGCGCCCCTACTGAACTTGAAGTAGAGATGGCTCAAAGAGTGTGTGAAATATATCCCAGCATGGATATGGTCCGCATGGTGAACTCCGGTACCGAAGCCACCATGAGCGCTATTCGTCTTGCCCGAGGCTACACAGGCCGCGACAAAATGGTGAAATTTGAAGGCTGTTACCACGGCCATGCCGATTCATTATTGGTAAAAGCCGGTTCAGGCGCATTAACGTTAGGTGTACCTAGCTCACCAGGTGTTCCTGCGGTATTAGCTGATTTAACCATTACCCTTACCTACAATGATTTAGCGGGCGTAAAAGAATACTTTGCGCAGCACGGCAGCGAAATCGCCTGTATTATCGTTGAGCCATTGGCCGGCAATATGAACTTCATTCCCCCAGAGCCTGGTTTCCTAGAAGGCTTACGTGAGGTTTGTGACGAACATGGTGTGGTCTTAATTTTTGACGAAGTAATGTGCGGTTTTCGTGTGGCTCGTGGCGGCGCACAAGAAATTTACAAGGTAGTACCCGACATGACGACCTTAGGTAAAGTAATTGGCGGCGGCATGCCCGTTGGTGCCTTTGGTGGCAAGCAAGCGATCATGAATCATATTGCGCCTTTAGGTCCGGTATATCAGGGCGGCACGTTATCAGGTAATCCTATTGCGATGGCGGCGGGTAAGGCGATGTTAGACGCCATTAGTCAGCCTGGCTTTTATGATGAGTTAACCAGAAAAGCACAAATGCTGTGTCAGGGCCTAGAGGCGTTAGCAAAAAGTCATAATATCGACTTTACCACTAACCAAGTAGGCAGCATGTTTGGCATATTCTTCACTGCGGATAAAAATATCCGTCGTTTTGAACAGGTTGAACAATGTGATCAAGCACGTTTTAACAAATTTTTTCATGGTTTGTTAGAAGAAGGGGTTTACCTAGCGCCATCATCTTATGAAACCGGTTTTATTTGCGCAGCGTTAACTGAGGCTGATATTGAGTTTACGTTGAAGGCCGCGGCCAAAGTGTTTGCCACTTTATAAATTGAACACTTCTATTAGCGTTTTGATGCCCTACTTAAGTTTTTAAGTGGGGCTTTTTTTTATAAAATTAAATCAGAAAACAACAAAAAATAGTTGATATTTTATTTTTACGAATTTGTTTAACGCTAGGCTGAAATTTGCACGAATTAAGGTGGCGTAACCTGTCATGCCCCCTGTAGCCACTTGCCCAGAGTCTACCCCCAACGTTATCCACAGATACTGGGGATAAACGTTTTCCACAACCTCCCTATCTTTATTAATCTAACCCATGTTGATTTTGAAGCTGCTGGTAACGACCATCCTGCTTAAATGCTTTTAACGTTTTGTTAATATCGTTAACGAGTTTTTTATGCCCCTTAAACTTGCGACTCACCGCTATGTGTAAAGGGATATCTTTTAACGGGTGAGCGGTGTCATAAAATAATTTATGAGCAGGGTGGACATGGCGAGTTGCTTCAAATTTCATGACGAGGTAATCCCCCAAGGTTAAATGCAGCCTGCCGCCCGCTAAATTTTGCAAATTTTGCTTAGCATCTGCAGCAAACAGTATGTTGACCCCTTTAGCCTGTAATACGGGTTCGGGGTAAGCATAGGATTTTACTAAACCCAGTGTCTTATTGATAAGACTGGCCGGCCCACTGTACTGAAAGGCATCTGCCTTGCGGGATATAAATACCAGTTTATTATGATCATACGCTTGGCTAAAATGCATACGCGCGTCTCGCCACTTAGTAAACCACACAGCGGGGACCACATCGAAATCACCCGTGCCCATGTTACTTGCAATAAGCTCCCAGTCCATAAAGTCTAACGTAACCGTATGCCCTAGTTCAGTTAAAATCTGCTGCGCCAAATCAACACTAAAACCTCCCTGGCGTAGGTCTTTTCCTGTCATGGGTGCCCAATTATCGGCTACCATGCGTAACTCTTGGCCCTGACAAACAGGCCACATGCCCCATATTAATATCCAACAAAGAATTATTTTCACTTTGGCTCCGAGCCAATCTGACGTAAAGGGGGCGTCTCTATAATGAAAAGCTGCCCAAAAATACCTATTGATCAGTATAGCTACAATTCACTGTTCCATGGTTTATGGGTAAAGAACTGGGTTTGTGACATGAGTTTGTCTACACTGCCCCTCTTCGCCAATTTATATATTCGGATAATTTTCATGGCCAAAGACCTAACTCAAGGTGACATTGCCCCTTGGCTTTACCGCCTGACGGCACCTATGGTGCTGGGCATAATGGCGATGTTTTTATTTAACCTTGTGGATACTTATTTTATCAGCCTGCTGGGCACACAACCCTTAGCGGCCATTAGCTTCACGTTTCCTATTACTATGCTGGTGATCAATATTGGCATAGGTTTAAGCATTGCTACCGGAGCTGTCGTGGCTAGGGCTTTAGGCCAAAAGGACCAGCAACTCACTACACTGTGGATAAGTAGCAGCTTTTACTTATCCGTCTTAACTGCCCTAGTAATAATGATCATCGGCCTGACTTTTCAAGAGTCCATTTTTAGCTTACTAGGCGCAAGTGCAGAGCTGTTGCCGTTTATTCAAGACTATATGGATTGGTGGTTTGCCGGCAGTGTGTTGCTTATTGTGCTTATTGTGGTGAACTCCAGCGTACGTGCCACCGGCAATACCAAATTACCCAGCCTAGTGATGCTTTTCAGTGCCTTAATTAACGGCGTATTGGACCCTATTTTGATCTTTGGTTGGGGGCCTTTTCCTGAGTTAGGCATCAAGGGGGCAGCCATCGCGACGTTGATCTCTTGGATGCTGGCGCTGATGTTAATTATGCATTTTGTTATTCGTAATCAATTAATTTCATTTCACATATCTAAGGCCTTATTTAGCAGCTGGAAAAAGCTGGTGTCCTTGGGTTTGCCTGCCGCCTTCACTAATATGCTCGGGCCTCTTGCCAACGGTATTCTTGTGGCTTGGGTGGCAACCTACGGCGACACTGCCGTAGCGGCTTATGGAGTGGGTAGTCGTTTAGAACCCTTAGCCCTTATTGTGGTAATGGCATTTACCGCAAGTCTTCCGCCTTTTGTTGGGCAAAATCACGGCGCTGGCGAGCACAAGCGAATAGAAGATGCCTTAGTAAAAAGCATGCAATTTATAATGGTATGGCAACTGCTAATCTATGCAGCCTTAGTGTTACTTGCGTCGCCGATTAGCATGCTATTTAGTGACGATGTACAGGTTCAATCTATAATCAAAACGTTTATATACATTTTGCCCATCAGTTACTTTGGTCTAGGTTTTTGCCTAGTGAGCACCGCCACCATAAATTCACTGCATAAACCGCGTATTTCATTAATGATTAATACGGTGCGTTTATTTGTTTTTTACCTGCCATTAGCATGGTTGGGGAATCATTACTGGGGGTTAACCGGTTTATTCTGGGGCTGCGCCATGGCTAATTTATTGGTGGGACTAAGCATCATGTTGATGTTTAACCGTGTACGTAACGACCCTCGCTGGAGTAATAAACTGTTAGAGGTATAGATCTAAGCCAATTTGTGTCCTTTTAAAATAGATCCACATCCGAGCCAGTAGGTTTGCTGGTTTCGGTTTCATCTAATTCCAGCAACTGCATTTCCAGATCACTTAACCCGCTAATGAGTTGGTCACTGGCATGTTCCATTTTTTCAAGGCTGTTAAACGCAGCCGATTCGTCTTTCTCTTTATGAAACGTCAACGCTTGCAACCCCAAGTTGTGTAGTTCTTTATGGGGGGCCTCCAAGGATTTAAAGCTTGATAGGTCCGCATACCGTTTCCCTGCACCTCCGTAATACCATTCACCTAAACGACACGTATTATGATCACACACGTGCCCTGTATCGCCTTCATCCAATATGCCCCAAATTCCACGGTAAATCTGTGCTTTCCAAACCACATGATCCAGCTTTACGGTTTGCAAAAAGCTGGTATGTGAAGACCCTTGTATCACCCTGAACATATTTTTAGAAACATCGGTAATATCGGCAATAATGGTTTTAACGGCGCCGGTTTGCTCGGATAACGACTTCGTTGAACTGCCCATGTCATTAATCTGCCCACTCACTTGGGAGGTTTGCGAGGTAATAGCCGCCACCAATTTAGTAATTTCGGTGCTGGCCTCGGCACTCTTTTTAGCCAAGGCCCTTACCTCATCGGCCACCACAGCAAAGCCGCGACCCTGTTCTCCAGCACGAGCCGCTTCAATAGCCGCATTAAGGGCCAATAAATTCGTTTGTTCACTGATGGTTTGTATCTGACTGACAAAACCGACAATATCATCCCCATGGAGCGATAATGCTTCTACTGCCACACATGCGTCTTGAGTACGGTTATCTATATGGGCAAGACTCGTGGCGATATGGCTGAGCAACACATGAATCTGATCAAAACTGCTCACTGATTCACTTAATGTTTGATGCTGCTGGTTTAACTTACCTGAACTCAGCGCCACCGAATTGCAAATAGTATCCAGTGTATGGGCGCCGTTGACGTACAACTTGTACAGGCGCTGTTGGTCGTCGCTAGAGGCCAGCGCATATTTCAGTTGATGATCTGCCACCTCTCTTACGCCCTTGAGTAACTCAAGGGAGAGTGCATCTTTTTTCACTTTCGCCTTTAAAGCGCCGTTCTCTTCCCGTAAGGCCTTAAGCTCTCTTTGGCTGCTAGCATTAAAAAACATATTTGCTTATACCTATTGGACCTTGTTTGAGTATAGACCAGAGATCTGAAAACCAAAGGCGTAAGCACATTGCAATTGCTTTCACTGCACGCTTGGCCCATCATGCCGCCATTATTCGCCTCTTAGCTGGATACCCGCTTCATATGGATAAGTATCGTCGTCTATTAATCATCGCTATTGTCTTTAGCCTCTTGGTAATAGCCTGCAATATATTAATGGCCCCCAGTTTATTACCCTTAGAAGTGCTTTTTGATAGCCAACACCCGTGGCGACAAATACTAATAAACATCCGTGTTCCACGAGCCTTAGGAGGCTTTTGTATTGGCGCGTTATTGGCTGCTAGCGGTGTATTAATTCAAGGATTATTTCGTAATCCACTGGCCGAACCCGGCGTGATTGGTGTTTCTAGTGGCGCGGCACTCGGGGCTGCATTGGCCATATTTTTTCAAGTTTCAGTCTGGTTCTTACCACTAGCAGCCTGTTTAGGCGCGGGCGGCGCCGTACTCATTTTATTGTGGGTAGGCCGTCACTTAATTGGCCAACAGGTAAGTCAGTTTATTTTAGTAGGCGTTGCACTTAACTTTACCGCCACCGCAAGCCTTGGCATGCTGACCTATCTTTCTAGCGATCAAATTATGCGCAGCATTAGTTTTTGGAGTTTGGGTAATTTAAGTGCCATTCACTTCACCGAATTAGTGATACTCATGTCGGGCGTCTTGGCCATTTGCCTTATTGTGCCGCGATACCTAAGTCAGCTAAATATATGGTTATTAGGGGAACACAACGCCAAACAGCTAGGCGTTAATACTCGGCGTTTAAACGCGCACTTAGTATTGATGATCAGTTTTATGGTGGGATTAGCCGTGGCCTTTTGTGGTGTGATTGGTTTCATTGGTTTATTGGTGCCCCACGCCGTGCGCTATTTTGTGGGCATGGACAACAAAAAAGTACTGCCTCTTTCCATGTTAATGGGCGGCAGCCTACTATTATTAGCCGATTGGTTAGCACAGACCTTAGTGGCCCCCGCACAAATTCCACTGAGCCTTATTTTAGCCATTGCCGGCGGACCTTTATTTATCGTGTTATTAAATGCCGTGCAAAAGCGAGGCTGGGCTTAAGCCCTGTAGTCATGATTGAAGCCAAACAGATTAGCTATCAAGCACAAGGTAAAACATTACTGGCGCCTTTGGATCTATGTCTTAAGCCAGGTGAGATGTGGACCATTCTAGGCCCCAATGGGGCTGGCAAATCCACCCTAATGAATCTTTTAGCCGGCATTAATCAACCTCATACCGGCAGTATAGAAGTTCAAGGGCAATCCATGGAAGACATGCCCGCTATGGATTTGGCGCAACGACGGGCCTATTTAAGTCAGCAACATAACGATGACATTAGTTTTAGCTGTGAAGAGATTATCACCATGGCCGCTTACCCTTGGGGTAAGAGCTTTGAAAAAATACAATTAGAGCAAGTCTTAGACTGGTTTGATTTACAGCATTTAAAACACCAAAGTTATGCCCAGTTATCGGGTGGAGAAAAACAACGCTGCAACCTCGCACGCAGTTGCCTACAAATACTGCCCAATGGTTTTGGCAATTCTATTTTATTGCTGGATGAGCCCTTAAGCGGGTTAGACATTGCCCACCAGGTAAAACTCTTTAAATTACTTAAAACCCTGCAAAAACAAGGCACCTGTATTGTGATGGTGCTGCATGATATTAATTTAGCCCTGCGCTTTTGCAGTCATGGTATTTTGTTAAAAGAAGGCGCCTTAGTAAAGCAAGGCGACATTAACGAGGTATTAACGGCATCACGTTTAAGTGATACCTTTGAAACTGAATTGATTTTTAGTGCTACCCCCACCCCGCATTTTTATTGGGCTTAATGTTTAGGATATATTAAAAGTACAATAACCTCATCCAGTGACTTTTCGTACTAGCGCACGACCTATAAAACGCGCTTTATCTTTAAGGGAAAAGCGCTTCAAATTAGCTGCCACCACTCCTTTTGTAAAACGAGTACGTTTCGAGTAATCAATACGTACATCCACCAGAACCGGTTGGTTTTTATTTGATGCCGATAAAGCCTTCTGAATCACATCCGATATAACACTATTATCATTGATACTGAAAAAACTGGCCCCCACCGCATCCGCTATACCTTGAAGTTTAAGGCTACCTATAATGCTACAGGTTTTTCGGTTATAAGGGATTTCTTGTGCCTGAGAAATTTGAGAAAGCTCGCCATCACTAAAAACAAAAATCACCACTCCGGTATTATTGGTAGCAGCCGTCACTAGCTCCATTCCCGTCATCATAAATGCCCCGTCACCCACAATGCCCACCACTTGATGACTTGGATTCGCGATCTTTGTGGATATAGCTGCAGGCACACAGTAGCCCATACAATTAAAGTCGGAAGGAGAAATGAAATGCTTACTTTTATGAATAGGCATTAGCTCAGCGGTTAAAAATGTATGATTTCCATCATCAGCGACTACAAAATCATCATCTTTAAGTTGTTTACGTAAATCATTAAAAAATAACGCTGGATTAACTCGACCTTTGCTGTTGTGTTTTTGCCACTCGTTATAATACTTTTCTTTGTCTTGTTTAATTTGCATAGCGAGTACATCAGATTTTTTCTGAGGGTTAAGCGCTTTTATGGCTTTTATTAATAACCCCATAACAACCGACGCATCCCCTTCTATAATATGGGAGGCTGGGTAGTTCGCGCTAAATACCTCGCTATTAATATCCACGTGAATGAGTTTCTCAGGCACGACCATGCTAAAACTTCCGGTGGGAATTTCACTAAAACGCGTGCCAATAGCTAACAGGCAATCACAGTTTTTAAATGCATTTTGTGCCGCGGGGACAGAATAAGCACCAAACCCCATGCCCGTGTGCAGCCGGTGGTTTCCGGGAAACACACTCAAGCCCTGCAGCGTAGTGGAAACCGGAGCGTTTAATAACTCGGCTAGCTCAATAGCACGGCTTTCTGCTTCAGCGGCTCCCCAGCCTAGAAACATACCTGGGTTTTGTGCTTCCACTAACACTTTTGCAGCTTGTAAAATCGTGAACTCCAATTGTGAAGTCGGAGTGTCAGGAGTATTTGTTTCACTATTATTATTTTCAAAAAGGGGCAATTCATCCACCTCCCCTTTGAATAAACTTATATTAGTGGGTATTTCAACAAACACAGGTCCAGGTTCTCCGGACATGGCTAGCTGATACGCTTTAAAAATAGTCGCCACGATATCGTTTTGTCTTTCAACTTTGTATGTCGCTTTGGTTATAGGCTTTAGTAGCGCATGCTGGTCCATATCGTGTAGTTGATAAGCTGCGCCTGTGTCGGTACGAATCCCCCCCGAAATAATAAGCATAGGAATACCATCTAATGAGGCTTCCGCAATACCGCTAGCAGCATGAGTAACCCCTGCCGCCGGTACAATTAAACAAGTGCCAATGGAGTCCGTTGTACGACTGATGGCATCAGCCATGAAAGAGGCACCCCCTTCATGTGTCACTAAAATTGGCTGTATTTGTGTAGACTTGTTTAGCTCATCGTAAATTTCAGTATTGTGAACACCGGGGATACCAAACGTGTATTTAACCCCTATTTGCTCTAATGCATAACGAACTAACCACGCGCCCGTTTTTGATTGGGCTCTGCTAGCATTTAATTTATGTGAAAGGCTCATGGGTTTGTTACTCCTGAAATAGACCGTGCCGCGATACGGCTAGTTAAAATACAGCTCGATAAAAACGTGCCTTCAAGGGACCTAATACCACTAATCCCCCCACCGCCAAAACCGGCAGCTTCGCCTACTGCATAAAGACCCTTAATGGGTTGTTCTGACTCATCCAATATTCGGCTATGTAAATCCGTTTGCATGCCCCCCATGCTCTTACGGCTAATAATTCGTTCTCGGATCGCAATTAATGGCATGGCCTTAGGGTTTAATATGGGCTCAAAATTACAGGTGCGTAATTTGTCTGCGCGCCCGTTTCGTAATTGAGATATTCGCCTTAGCTGATCATCATTGTGATAAGCGACGCCTCGAGCTATTTGCTGATCATACCCTTCAATATCCCGCTTCAAATTATTAGCGTCAACAAGTGACTGCCCTGTTAGGTTATTCATTTTATCGGTTAATTCATTAAGTGACTGAGCACAAATTACATCTGGGCATTTATCCACCATCCAGTTCACTAAGCGTTTGTTACCCAACAAAACTTCCTTCAAAAAAGGAAATAGTTTTTTGTCACGTACATGAGGGTTCATATGAGAACCGGAAATCGCCATTTCCTTTACAGCAATTTTCCAATTCATTATTTGCCAACTGTATTGATTATCAAGATGACCCACTTGTTTACATAAGTCGTGAGTATCAAAACTTGTAACCAAAGGCTTAGGCCCTATACGGTTACCGTAACAATCCATCCATAATGCGGAACGCGGTGGAATTAAACTCAAGCCATGGTCTTTGAATTCTGGTTCGGGATGGCTAATGCCAGCAGCATAGTTCCACATCCACTCAAGATGAGTGACACTTCCACCCAGTGATTCTACTTTTTCATGTAATTTCCCATCAGCACTTGGATGCGAACCGTTCAATAAGTTGTTAGGGGCCTTTCCATAACAAGGATCCCAAACCTTTTTAACTTTTTCTAAATTCCCATTAATCCCACCACACGCTAAAACAAACGACTCCGCTTTAATGGAAAAATCTGATGTGGGTGTCGTACCTGTACAGCCACTGATATTGCCTTGAGATTGCTCAAACTCATTTACAGTGTGCTCAAACAATAACTTTAGCTTTGATTTATTACGATGAGATAACAGGTGTTTGATGAGTGTTTGCATGAGCCCCCAGCCCGTCCCCCACACAATATGATAACGAGGCACTGAATTGCCAGGGCGATAATCTCCACGCTCTACCCACTGCACCGCAGGAAAAAAATGAATGCCCTTTTGCTTTAACCAGCAATAAATATCCTCATAGGAGCGATTCACGTAAGTTTGCGCCCAAGACTTTGGCCAGTTGTCGTGAGGTCCAAATTCAGCGGCCGTCAACCAATCTTGTAGCGCCAATTCAGGGGAATCCTTTATGCCATTTAATTTCTGTAACGGCGTATCCACCAAAGCCATTCCTCCAAAAGCTTCATTTGCTAATCCACCCAAGCGATCTTTTTTATTACGATCGACTAAGGTCACTGATAGATTTTTATCTAGCAGCTCAATGGCAGCGACAACACCCGCTAGTCCCGCACCAATAATCGCAACATCGCACTGGTAAGCGTTGGCCATAGTGATCCCCTTAAATTGTAATGAGCTGGTTAATGCTTGTTTAATCACAGTATGTGAGGTTTTATAGGTTGGGACTGTCAACTGCTTTACAGTGCATGTTGTATAATTGATCTGGAGCAATAAAATTGGATATATTTCCAACCGGGGAAAGTTGGATTGCTAATTTAACCCCTCTCATACGTGAAGAGGTAATGGCATCTATGTCTTTTCGTAACTACTGCCATGGTGAAATAATTTATTCCCATCATGATGAATGCAATGCTTTGTTTCAGGTAGAAAGAGGCCAGGTAAAGTTAAGCCATACATCCCCTGACGGCAAGGAAATGGTTTACACCATTATGGACAGCAAAGCATGTTTTGGTGAAATGGGACTCATTGATGGTGTGCCCCGTATGACCGATGCGGTGGCCGAAGGCGCTACTCGTTTACACGTCTTAAATAAGATTGATTTTGACACCCTTCGTAAAAAACACATTGAGATTACAGATACACTACTATTGTTTGTTGCTCGACGTTTACGCCTTTCATTTTCCTTAATACAAGAGGTAGCCTTTTTTTCTTTACGTCAGCGACTTGCTCGGCGCATTCATGTTTTTGCACAAACATATGGCGAAATCACCAACAACCAAACAGAATTCACCAACACATTATCACAAGAAGAATTTGGAAAGCTACTAGGTTCATCAAGACAAAGTATCAATAAAGAAATGAAAAACCTGCAGGATTTAGGCCTAATCATAATAAACGGACATAAAATCTGCATACCCGATATGGAAAAACTACAAGCTGAATTTGGTGATTTAGTTCGGTATGAATAAACGAATTTACGTTTAAACTAAATTAATTTTAGCGCGGCTCTAACTCCGCACTTATATTGGGTTAATTATTTGTATGATTTCATATTGAGGTACAATAGCTGGAGCGTTGTTTTAGAATTTTAATCGATGATCGACGTCGCCAGCCTTGTGAAGGCTCAGCACCACGACGAACCTTTAATCATTAAAATAAGCCAAGCGTTACCACCAATGTTTGATCTTTAACTTCCATAGACTTCAACATGGTTTTCGCCAGCTGTTGTTTCATATTGTCATCTTTTAATTTGTACACGGGATATCGAGACAAACTCCTTGCCAGCGCGCCTTGCGCCATCTTTTTTACTTGTTCATGAAACTGCGCCGGTATTTCCTTAATATTAAGCTCAATGATTTCAGGATTATTGAAGTAAAAAGCCCCTTCCTTAGCGTTATACTTAAGTGTGCCTTGAACTTTTATTGAACCCGTCGCACTTAAACCCGCTAACGCATTGGCCTGAATATTAGCCGACAACGTTAATTTATTAGAGCCCTGCACCAAATTTAAAATGGCGTCATCTACCACCACTGTGGCCAACATGGTTTTTTTAGTGACCGGCATCATGGCACTTATTTTTTCTTGTAACTGGGGCTGTGTAAATTCTAGCGTGTAAGCATGACTAACAGTGCTTAGCAGCCATAAGCTCAGGAGGGTGAGTATTTTATGCATTGTTATAAAAGTCTAAATTTAAGGGAGCTACATACTAGTGCAGCAGCTCAATTAAAAGCAAATTAATATCCTCTTGAAATATCGCCTGGTGTTAGACAAGCAATCATGCCCCGCGCTTCCACGTAAATATCACGCCACTGTAAACGGCTGCTTTCTACCATCACGCTAAGCTCGGTATCGTCATCTAGACGGTTCAGTAAAGATGTAAGTTGTCCTGGGGTAATTTCACTGGGGCATTTGAAATTATAACTGCCCACAAAATCGCTCAGAACCTTACTCGGCACCTCATACTGTTGCGACAATTGTGCAAGTTCAGTCGGCTTTAATTGCTGAACTGGCCCGGCAAAAGCGGGTTGAATCATGATAAATAACAAGAGTGCAGTGCGGTGTTTCAAGGTTGTATCTCAGAGTAATGTGACCAATCAGGGTATTGCACAATTGTGACGGTTTGAAGTCAATGGGCATTGCTTTAATTCGTGAACTAGGGAGCGGGTTGGGTAAACTCAAACATGGATTGAGAAGTTAATTGAGACTTTAGTGATACTTGTTTTGGTTTTCTTCTTTGTTCTATCCCTAAGCTCTATGCCTTAAACCTT
>JAPYOO010000314.1 GCA_029938135.1 Bermanella sp.
GTGATCTGGATTGGGCCCGAGATTGAGCCATTTTTAGTCAATTTAATGAGAAACAAAGATCGTCAGATTCAATTAAGTCATTTAGTTGAAGAGGAGGCGGCGGCCGAGGAAGGAGAACACAGTGAGGGCGGACATGACCATCACGAGCCTCACCTGTGGTTACAGCCAGACACGATCCCAAGCTTGTTGGCGGTGGTGCAAAAACATATGGACTTACCGGCCCCCACGCAGTTTCTAACTCAATATAATAAATGGTTAAAAGCCACTGAGCTTAATTTTACCGATATTAAAGAGCGTGGTTTCATTAGCTACCATGATGCTTTCCATCCGTGGGTGGAATATTTTGCCCTTAACCAATTAGACGTGGTGACTCATAACCCAGAAAAACCGGTAGGCACCCGCCATGTGGTGCAGGTTCGCCAACTTTTAGAGTCTGGTGCCGCCCATTGTATTTTTGTTGAACCTCAGTTTCAGGGGCGCCTATTAGACAAGTTAACTCAGGGGCTTAAGGTTAAACGTATAAAAATTGATCCATTGGCCTCTTTGTATCAGGTGGAAAGTGCCAACTTTTTATCTTTTTTTGATGAATTAAATACGCAGTTTCAACGTTGTTTATCTTTGTAAGTATTTGAATTCACATATTTTTCATAATGTTAGTTTATTTTTAACACACACTCCAAAGTGTTTTCCAGTACTTGTCATGGACTTATTTAAGACCTAGTCTGGAACTCTCTTGGCGTGTCAAAATTAGTTAAAAATAAAAGACGTTATGGCAACAGCAACTCAAGCAGATAATACAGCAGCCCCTCAATCGGCTTTGAAAAAAAAGTCAGACGTTAAAACGTCCAGCTTATTAAAGGGTTATCAAACTATTCGCCAACACAGTGAGCAACTCATTGCGAACTTGTCGGCTGAAGATTGTGCCCTGCAAGCTGCCGATTTTGTCAGCCCAGCTAAATGGCATCTTGCACACACCAGCTGGTTTTTTGAAACCTTTATTTTGTTACACGCTAATCCCGATTACGTGGCTTATAACGATCACTTTCAGGTTTTATTTAATAGTTATTACAACGGTATTGGCGAGCAATTCCCGCGTCCTCAGCGTCACATACTCTCTAGACCCAGCTTAGAAGACGTACTGGCGTATCGCCGCCATGTAGACGCGGCTATGCATGCTTTGCAAGACGACGTAATAGCTGAGCAGGCCGCGTTCATCACCTTAGGGTTAAATCACGAACAGCAACATCAAGAACTGCTGCTGATGGATACCAAGTACAACTTCTTTCAAAACCCTTTATATCCAGCTCTATTACCCGAACACAAGATGGCGTATTCCCACGGTCATAAAACCATAGAATTTGTAGAATTTTCTGGTGGCGTTAAAACCATAGGTAATGATGCGACAGATGGTTTTTGTTTTGATAATGAAACCCCGCAACACAATCAGTACTTGGCAGACTTTCAATTAAGTAATCGTTTAGTCACCAATGGTGAATATTTAAAATTCATTCAAGAGGGTGGTTATGACAATGCGTCTTTGTGGTTAAGCGATGGCTGGAGCGCTTTGCAAACGTCACGCCTGCGTGCCCATGTTAAAAAAGCCCCTAAAGTACAGGCCCCGCTATATTGGGTGCAAAAAGAAGGTCAGTGGTTTGAGTTTAGCCTGCGTGGCCTAATTCCCATGGACCCACATCAGCCGGTTAGACATTTAAGTTTTTATGAGGCCAGTGCCTACGCCGCCTGGGCAGAATGTCGTTTACCCAGCGAGGCCGAATGGGAAGTGGCTGCAGGCCAAGGTCATGCAGACCTTTTGCAAATGTTTGATGTGTGTTGGCAGTGGACACAAAGTGCGTATGCCCCTTACCCAGGCTTTAAAGCCGTCAGTGGTGCCGTAGGCGAATACAACGGTAAGTTCATGTGCAATCAAATGGTACTGCGCGGTGGTTGTGGGTTAACGCCAGCGGGCCATGTGCGAGCCAGTTATCGAAATTTTTTCTATCCACAAGATCAGTGGCCCATGACTGGGTTGCGTTTAGCGAAAGACAGTGAATAATTAGGCGTTAGGAGATGAGTGTGCAAGGACGTGTTCAGCATCAAAGCAATCAACAAGATGAAGGTTTGTACTTTTATGACTTTAATGTGCAGACGCAGGATCAACAGCAGGAGATTTTAAACGGCTTAAAAAGCAGCCCCAAAACCATCTCGGCCAAATACTTCTATGACGAAAAAGGCTCACAACTGTTTGAAGCCATTACTAGCTTGCCCGAATACTATCCCACTCGTACCGAAATTCAGCTATTGCGACAATACCATGAACAAATTTTGCAAAGGGCTGGGCAGCATTGCCTGTTAATTGAATACGGCAGCGGCGCCAGTACTAAGATCCGGCTTTTACTCGACGCCCTAAAACCTAAGGCCTATGTGCCCATGGACATCAGTAAGGACTTCTTATTTGATTGTGCGGTGAAACTGCGGGCGCAGTTTCCTTGGTTAGAGATTCATGCCACCTGCCTTGATTACCATCAAGGGGCCACTTTGCCAAAACAGTTACCGGCCAACTTTAAGAAAGTCGGTTTTTTCCCCGGCTCAAGTTTAGGCAATTTTACCCCCAGCGAATCCCTCGCCTTTTTAAAGAGTGTGCGCAGCAATGTGGGCGATAACGGCGCATTTTTAATTGGTGTGGATTTAGTGAAAGACAGCAGTATATTAAATGCCGCTTATAATGATGAACAGGGCGTTACCGCGGCGTTTAACCTAAATATTTTGAATCACCTAAACCGCTTGGGCGAGGGCAACTTTAATTGCAAACACTTTTCTCATTATGCGTATTTTAATGAACAAGAAAGTCGTATTGAAATGCACTTAACGAGCGACCTTGATCAAGTGGTGTACATTTTTGATGAGCACTTTGTATTTAAAGCCGGTGAAACCATTATCACCGAATACAGCTATAAATTTGTTCCACAAGATTTTGAGACGCTCGCTATGAACGCGGGTTTCAAAGTGAACAAAATGTGGAGTGATGACGCAGAGAAGTTTGCGCTATTTTGGCTAGAAGCAGCCCCGTAAAGGGAGCAATTCAGTTAATAGCGCACGCCGTGAACGCCTTCACGGCGTCTTTAGGCTCAACAGTAATGCCTTCATATCTTCTGGGTCTTTAAATGTGGTTAAGCTGGCCTGTTGCTGCTGATTTTGCGCAAGCACCCTAGACACCCAAAAACGTAACACCGCCAACCTTAAAAAATCGGGTAACGCTTTTGCTTCTGAATCGCTCAATGTTCGCTTGCTTTGATACCCCTCAAGCAATGCGTCTTTAAGTGAATGATCAATAGTATGGGCATCACTTTTACACCACGCCATCATGCAAATGGCCACATCAAGAATCCAGTAATCAGACCCGCCGGCATAAAAATCTATAATGCCACTGAGTGTATTGCCTACAAATAAGCTGTTATCAGGGAATAAATCAGCGTGTATAAACCCCTTTGGGAGGGTGTCGTCTTCACCCCATTGTCGCCAACAGGTTTGTAAGTGAGCAAGTTGCTCTTCCATTATTTGCTGATTGTCTTGTGCCAAATCTAATTGCTT
>JAPYOO010000315.1 GCA_029938135.1 Bermanella sp.
GTGCGTTTACCACCGAGATACCCACACCGTGCAAACCACCACTGAATTGATAGTTATCGTTGGTAAATTTACCACCCGAGTGCAGCTTGGTTAAAATAAGTTCAATGCCCGACACACCATGTTCGGGGTGAATGTCGGTGGGCATGCCTCGCCCGTTATCGGTCACCGACAACGACTGATCGCCAAATAATTCAACCGTAATGTGATTACAGTGGCCTGCTAACGCTTCATCCACCGAGTTATCGATGACTTCTTGGGCCAAATGGTTTGGGCGCGTGGTTTCGGTGTACATGCCCGGGCGTTTACGAACCGGGTCTAGGCCACTTAAAACCTCAATGGATGCCGCTGTGTAGTTGCTCATACTCTTATTGGTACTCTTTTTTATGCCCATAAAGGGGCGTTGCACAGTTAGTCACAAACGAACTGGACAACTTTGTTTAATAGTTTGCTGCCGCAAAATTTATAATACTGGGTAAACGTTTACTGAATTCGGGGTAACTATGATCACCACCAAATTCGATGAAACAGGGGCCATTACAGTACTTGGCCGCCGCTTGACGGTAATCCAAGGTTTCATCCTGGGTTTTCAATAACAACAAATGATGCTTTGGCTCACTAAATTGGGCCACATCTAAGGCTGTAAGTTCGCCGATATAGTCCTCAGTGACCATAAAGGTCTCATCATTGTGGTAATTCTTGTTTTCACCTAAATACTCTTTAAGGGAATCATAAGGTTTAACGGCTGGGTTAATTAACGCAGCCCGCCCGCCAAAATGCTCTACTAGGTAACTTGCGTAAAATCCGCCTAAGCTACTGCCAATCACCAGTACATTTTCTACTCCGACCTCATCAATTAACTGCTCGTATAAAAATTGAGCCGCATCCATTGCCTTTTGTGGCTCAGGTGGCAATTGAGGTATATGCAGGTTTTGAGCAACATCATGCTGCGCAAAGAATGCCTGTGTTAGCTGAGCCTTATGAGAGTCTGGCGAGCTTTTAAAACCGTGTAAATACAAACAGCGCAGTTGATCAGGGATCATTGGGGCACCCTTAAAGTACTTTTATCTTATGATTGCATTTTTCGCTAGCATACTCGTAGAAAGGGGAAATGAGCAAGCCATTGACCTCAAAATGGTATCTGTTCGAATAAAGTCGGGGTTTGTTAATGGCCTAAACGCAAAAAACCCGCCTAAGCGGGTTTCTTTAAACAGGGTAAGACTAGTTTTGTAACCAGCCATTTACCTCTTCAATGTCACTCATGGACAATTCGCCCACCGCTTGACGGAATTTCAACAAGTCGATCACGTAGTCGTAACGTGAAAAGGCGTAGTTCTTTTGAGCGCCAAAGACAGATAGCTGGGCTTGTAGTACTTCAACGATATTACGTGTTCCCACTTCATAACCTGTTTGTGTGGCTTCCATGGCGCTTTGGGCCGATGTCTTCGCCTGTTTGCGCGCTTTAATACGGGCAACATCGGCTTGCAGCGTACGGAACAAAGAGCGAACCTTTAAGCTGGCTCCACGCTCTGCGGCTTCTAATCCTTTTTCAGCGGCTTGACGCTGGTAGTAAGCTTGTTTCTGACCAGCCCATGTGGCACCACCGGCAAATAACGGCATTGTTAGCTGAACGCCCACATACGTAGAGTTGATTTCTTCGCCACCAAAACTTGAATCATCTTCACTTACCGAGTAATTACCCACCAAATTAACGGTTGGTAAATGCTCCGCAATTTTAGATTTGTGATTACGCTGTGCGCTCACGCCAGAGGTTTGTGCAATTAACACATCTAGGTTTTGAGCCAATGCTTTTTGCTCCCAGTGATTTCGGTCACTTGGCATTGGGCCTGTTAGAGGGATTTTTTCTTTTAACGGGTTAATACGGTCATAACGTTCACCTGTTAATAACGCCAACGACTCATAGGCAATATCTAGCTGGCTTTCAGCAGCAATTAAATCAACGGTAGCGTTATCGTAAATAGCCTGCGCTTCATGCACGTCGGTAATAGCAATTAGACCGACTTTGAAACGCTGCTGAGTTTGCTCAAGTTGGCGCTTAACAGCGGCTTCTTGCGCCTTGGCAGATGCCAAAGTAGCGTTGGCGCGCAACACATCAAAATAAGCTTCAGATGCACGTACAACTAGGCTTTGCTCAGCTTTGCGTAATTCTATCTCGGCGCCATCAGTGGTTGCACTGGCTGCGGCATAACTGTACCAAGCTGAAGGTGCAAACAAAGGCTGGCTTAACGAAATGCTGTAAGAGGTTTTATCAAATGTACCGTCAGAAGTCGCTGCTGGAGTTAAAAGCGGATTAATAGGTGTGTCCTTCAACTCTGTTTGGCTTTTTTCTGCATTCAGGTTGATAGTAGGCATAATTGCCTGACCCGCCAAACCTTGTGTTTGTGCATTAGCATTGGCGGTTGCCAATTCCGCTGCCAACTGAGGGTCGTTTGAAATCGCTTGTTCGAATACACTCTTAAGATCTACCGCTTGAGATGTTGCTGTTGCGGCCAGTGTAATAATGGCAAGAGCCAGTTTTTTCATGTCTAAGTCCTTCATGAAATAAAGATGGGTGGATTCTAAACACTAATTGAGCCACAGGGAAGAATACATTAGCAAAGTCTAATACAACTAATTGTTGCAAAAACACACCAAATCCCTAAATTCATCATTCTATTGATACACGAGCGCCCCATGGTCAAACCCAGTTATCACACAATGGACGTAAAAATCCTTGAAGAAAAAGCCTGTTACCAAGGTTTTTTCACCATGAAAAAATTAAGCCTGCAGCATAAATTGTTCAATGGCGGCTGGGGGCAACCCCTAACACGAGAGCTATTTGAGCGCGGCGAAGCGGCGGCGGTTTTATTGTACGACCCGACACTTGATGTGGTGGTGTTGACCGAACAGTTTCGCATAGGCGCGTTAAATGAACCCAGCCCGTGGATATTTGAACTAGTGGCAGGAATGATTGAACCTGGAGAGTCTCCGCAGGACGTGGCCATTCGTGAAACGCAGGAAGAAAGTGGCGCCGTTATTACTGAGCTCACGCCTATTTGCCAATATTTAGTGAGTCCAGGCGGCACCAACGAAAAACTGCATGTATTTATGGCCTTAGTCGACAGCACACACATTGGCGGGGTTCATGGTTTAAGCAATGAGGGTGAAGACATATTAGTGCATAAGGTCAGCCGCCAGCAGGCTTTTGAGGCGGTCACCAATGGGGCCATCAATAACGCGGCCACTATCATTGCCCTACAATGGCTGGAGCTGAATATTGAAAATAGTTTGAATAACGTAAATTAACTACCGCTCCCAGAGCACGTCTATTAATTGCGCTACAATGGAATGCATAGATTCACAAACCTGATCGTGAGAAACCATGCGAAACCCGCGTAAACCCTATGTACCTAATCTAATAGAGCTATCGGTAATATGTGAAAGCAATTACCTGCATCTTTTAAAGCTCATGCCAGATATGGATAGTGGCGGGAGCCGTGAATTTAATATCGGTGGAGGAGTAGAGCACGCCACCTCCATTCGCTTATCGGTGGTTGAGCAATTTAAATACACTCAGGGTGT
>JAPYOO010000316.1 GCA_029938135.1 Bermanella sp.
GTGTTGTTGGCCATATTCGCCTTTAGCTTAAGTTTGCTGGGTACATTTTTAGTTCGCTCGGGTGTACTTAATAGTGTGCACTCGTTTGCCAGTGATCCAGGTCGTGGTGTGTTTATTTTAACGCTACTGATCATCAGTATTGGCGGCTCATTGTTACTGTATGCTATTAAAGCGCCTACGGTGGTGGCAAAAGTACGCTTTAACTGGATCTCCAAAGAAAGCTTTTTACTGCTTAATAATGTGTTGCTATTGGTAACCGCGGCCACTGTATTGTTAGGTACGCTTTACCCCATGATTGCCGATTATTTTTTCTCGCAAAAAATCAGTGTCGGCGCGCCGTTCTTTAATCTATTTTTTGTGCCGCTTATGTCCACGTTAATGCTCTTTATGAGTTTGGGCATGATCAGTCGCTGGAAACAAACCGACCCTAAATGGCTGGCTAAACAGTTATGGCCTGCGGCCTTGTTGAGCGCCGTGATGTCATTTTTGTTCCCGCTTATCTATGGTGTTGAATATATTTGGCAAATTGTAGTGGGCGTTGCCTTAAGCTCTTGGGTGATCAGTTCAACCTTGCTTGAAATATACAATAAGTCAAAAGGCAAAAGCGGCTTAATAAAGGGCCTTAAAAAACAAAGCCTAAGCTTTTACGGTATGTGCATTGCGCATATAGGTATAGCCGTAACGGCCATGGGTATTTGTATTGTGTCTAACTATACCCAAGAACATGATGTGCGTTTATCCGCCGGTAAAACGGTAGATGCAGCGGGTTATCACTTTGTATTTGATGGTGTGCAAAAAGTACAAGGGGCCAACTATTTAGCCGATGAAGCGCAAATACGTGTGTTTTATGACGATGAATTGTACACAACCATGAAACCGCAAAGACGTCACTACAAAGTACAGCGCAATATGATGACCGAAGCCGATATTGATGCCGGCTTATTCCGTGACTTATATGTGGCCTTGGGCGAGCCGTTAAAAGACGATGCTTGGGCAGTGCGCATTCATTACAAACCTTACGTGCGATGGTTGTGGCTGGGAGCCATATTAATGGCACTGGGTGGTGTATTGGCCGTGTGTGACAAACGTTATCGTTTAAAGAAAAAAATAGTTAATACGTAATCGTCAGATTTAGATTGCGCAGATGATCGCTTGGGATTAAGGAATATTATGAAACGTTGGGCACAGTTTATACCTTTAGGTATGTTTGTATTGCTTGGGTTTATGCTTTATCGCGGTTTATATCTTGATCCAAGAGATGTGCCTTCTGCTTTGGTAGATAAAAATTTTCCTAATTTTAACTTACCCACGTTAGTGGATAAAAAAGTTAAAACCGTTAGCGACCTTTACGGCCAGCCTCACTTAGTAAATGTGTGGGGCACTTGGTGTGTGAGTTGCCGTGTGGAACACCCGTTTTTAGTGGAGCTTGCTAAGAAAGGTGTATCTATCGTGGGGATTAATTATAAAGATGATAATGATGCCGCACTTAAGTGGTTAGACGATTTAGGTAATCCCTATTTGTTTTCGGTAGACGATGAAGAGGGCACGTTGTCTATGGACTTAGGTGTCACCGGAGCCCCTGAGACGTTTTTTGTGGATGACAAAGGCGTTATTCGCTACAAACATCAAGGTCCTATAACCCCTAACAATTGGCCAAAACTTAAACAGGTCTGGTTAGATCTAAGAACAACGGTGGGGAGTTAATATGCTGCGTTCAATTATCTTGTCTGCGATTGTATTTTTCAGCTTTCAAGCTCAGGCCATTGTTAATGGCCATGAATACCCCTTTGAAGAAGGCTCACAGGTTGAAAATGCAACCCGTGCTCAGTTGTTTCGCACCTTAGCCGAAGAGCTACGTTGCCCTAAGTGTCAAAATCAAAACCTTGCAGACAGTAACGCTATGATTGCTAGCGACTTACGCCGTGAACTTTACAATCAAGTTCAAGCCGGAAAGCAAGGTGATGACATCGTTGAGTTTATGGTGAATCGCTATGGTGAGTTTGTTTTATATAAACCTAAAATGAATGCTCGCACAATTGCCTTGTGGTATGGCCCCATCTTTTTACTGAGTATAGCGATCTGTGTATTTGCCTTTGTTTTATTTAAACGTCGCAAAAAAAATGCACAAGTAGTCAATGATGATTTAGATACAAGTGAATCATTACGAATAGAAGAATTGCTTAAAGGCTCAGATGAAGCCGTTGGCAGTCCTCAACAAGAATCAGAGGAAAAATAATGTCGATGTTGTGGTTAGGTATTGTGTTGCTAATAGCATTGGCAGCGGTATTTTTATTTATTCCTTTTATACTACGTTTATCTCGCGGCGAACTTATTCGCGAGCAAAATAATGTTGATATATATAAAAGCCAATTAGAAGAACTAGCGGCAGAAAAAGAAGCGGGTAACGTCAGCGAAGGCGACTATGACGCGTTAGTGGTGGAAGTGAAACGTAACTTATTGTCCGATACTAAGGTGCCTGCAAAAGCGGATGAAAATGAAAAATCGGGGCGCTGGATGGCGCCGGTTCTTTTCATAGTAATGGCGGTTAGCAGTGTCTTGTTATATAGCCACTTAGGGTTTGAAAACGAAGTAGCTATTGGGGACTTATTAAAGCAAAGCAACAGCGTGGACTTTACTAAAGAGGATACCCAAGAGTTATTAACCCGCCTTAAAGAGAAAACAAAAAAAGAGCCTAAAGATATTGAATCTTGGTATTTACAAGGTCGTATACACTTTGAAATGGCTAACTATCCCGCATCCGTAAAGGGCTTTAACGGGGTGTTAGCGAACCTACCCAATGATGCTAAAGAAGACCAAGCTGTGGCCATGGCACAACTGGCTCAGGCTAAGTTTTTTGCCGCGAATCGTAAGCTGGATGCCGCTACGCAATCACTACTTGAAGCCACGCTTGAAATTAACCCGCAAGAGACCACGGCCTTAGGGCTGCTGGGTGTAGCCGCATTTGATAGTAAAGATTTTATGAATGCTATTAAGTATTGGCAGCGTTTGCTGGCCTTAATTCCGGCCACTAACCCTAATGCGCGAGCTATTCAGGGTGGTATAGATAAAGCCATGTCACAATTAAAACCTGAGCAGGTAGCCGCTTTTAAAGCGAAGCAATTGGCCAAGCCTGTCGCCAGTATTATTGTTACGGTGAACTTATCTAAAGAGATAATGGCTCAAGTGCCTGAAAATGCAGACTTGTTTATTTTGGCCAAAGCCGCAAGTGGGCCACCGATGCCGTTAGCGGTAAAACGTTTAAATAACAACACATGGCCGGTGACCGTGGTGCTGGATGATTCAATGGCCATGATGCCTGCTCTTAAGATGAGTAATTTTGATAAGGTCATTATCACTGCGCGTATCAGTAAAAGTGGCGTGGGCAATGCTAAGCCGGGTGACATACAAGGTAATAGTGGTGTGCTTGCCATAAGTAGCAAAAAGGCGAATGTACTGATAGATGAAATAATTAAATAAGCCTGCTGCTTACAAACCAATTCTAAAACCCTGAAGGCAAACCCTTCAGGGTTTTTTTATGCCCAGGGAAGGGCGGTATAGCGCGGTGGCAGGGATG
>JAPYOO010000317.1 GCA_029938135.1 Bermanella sp.
CTCCTTCGCGTTCATATCGCCGTTACCAACAATATACCCGCTTTTGATTCGTGTTCACCTTAATTAACACAGCTAATTAAGGCCGTTCAATTCAATGAAAATTAAGCAGAAATGCTTGTAATTTTCAGTTCAGTGAACCACTGACGGTGGCCCATTTGAGTCATTGAGTGCTTCCGGCGACGGAACTTAATGATTTTTACTTTTTTGTGACGACCGTGAGCTACGATTTCTGCAGTCACTTTAGCGCCTTCAACAACTGGCTGACCGATTTTAACGTCGTCGCCATTGCCTATTAGAAGTACTTGCTCAAGGTTGATTGATTCACCCGTAGCGGTTTCAATTTTTTCAACTTTAAGGGTTTGACCCTCTTCAACACGGTATTGCTTACCGCCAGTTACGATAACTGCGTACATATGCGTCTCCAGGACGTGGCTTTAACGCTTGCAGTGGGTTGTTACTTAGCCTACTTCTATGAATCACACTTTGGTAACTCTATAATAGGGAACAAGTCCAACAAGTCGGGCGCGAATTATATAGCAAAGGGTAAGGGATAGCAAAGGGATGGCGTAATAGTGGATAAAGGTCAAAAGTTATGTAATTTTAGTGAATTCGCCCTCTTTATTTACCCCCTACAGCTTGCCTCTTAGCCCCCTCATCATTAGGATACAAATCTCTTAAAAACAAGTAGGTTGGCATGTTAGTCAAAGACATTTACCAAGTAGTTGAACAGGATTTTCTACAGGTAAACCGCATCATTAACGAGCAATTGCACAGTGACGTTCCTCTCGTTGAAAAAATCGGTCAACATATTATAGAAAGTGGCGGCAAACGCATGCGCCCACTACTGGTATTGCTTGCCGCCAAGTCCCTAAATTACCAAGAAAAAGATCACGCCTTATTGGCCAGCATCATAGAATTCTTGCACACCGCTACCTTATTACATGATGACGTAGTGGATATATCAGATCAACGCCGTGGCAAAACCACCGCCAACGCCAAATGGGGCAATGCTCCCAGCGTATTGGTAGGGGACTTTTTGTACAGTCGCGCCTTTGAGATGATGGTACAACTGGGCTCTTTGCCCATTATGAAGATATTATCAAATGCCACGTGCGTAATAGCTGAAGGCGAAGTTCTGCAGTTAATGAACGTGAAAAACCCCGATGTCAGCGAACAAAAGTACATGGATGTGATTCAGGGTAAAACCGCCATGTTATTTGAAGCCAGCTCTCACTCAGGCGCCTTAATTGCACAGGCCAATACAGAGCAAGCCGAAGCGTTGCGTCTATATGGGCATCACGTGGGCATGGCCTTTCAGTTAGTAGACGATGTATTGGATTACGTGGGCGACGCGAAAGAATTAGGTAAAGATGTGGGGGACGACCTAGCAGAAGGAAAACCCACATTACCGCTTATTTTTGCCATGCAGCACGCCCCAGCAGAGCAAGCGCAGCTGATTCGCCAAGCCATACGCAAAGGCGGCACCGAAGACTTGGAACCGATTATTCAAATTGTTCAGCAATGCGGCGCTATTGATTACACCAATAAACTAGCACGCGAGCATGTTATCAAAGCCAAGTCAGCTATTAGCGCATTAGATGATACCCCCGCTAAAGAAGCACTTAGTGCCCTTGCAGACCTTGCGGTTGAGCGCACTCACTAACTCCAAACCGCGAACTTACTTGGTTTTTTGCACTCTTAGACCCAGAGCATTCATAACTCTGGGTCCATAAACCTCCCCCCTTAGTCAGAGTGCAAAATACGCTAAAATACCCCATTATAGATGCCATCTAACGACAACTGAGACTGTGAAATATGAGCCTACGGAAAATATCGCGCCTTCTACTGCTTGGCAGCATGCTGATAAGCTCTATTAGCTGGGCCAGCCTTTTTGAAGACAGCAATCAGCGCACAACTGCCATTCCAGCCTCAGAAGCCATTCAATTTGAAAAACAGTCTCTGGACGGGCAGTTTCACGTTTTATTTACACTTGAAGATCAAATATACCTGTATCGCGACAAGCTTAAATTAACGCTTAACGACGGCACCCCTTACAAGCACGCCACGTTCGCAGAAGAACCTCAAATCATCCAAGACCCTAGTTTTGGCGAAGTGGCGGTGTTTTTCAACTCGGCCACACTGGTAATTGATCGCACTAAGCTGCCCGCCAATACCCAGCAATTAACCATGAAGTACCAAGGGTGCGACAAGGCTATTGGCCTTTGCTATCCACCGCAAAAAGTAAAACTGGACATCCAAGCAAGCAACGCCGTAACAACTGAAGACAAGGCCGCTAGCAATTCTATTGGTGAGCTAGATAACGCTAGCGGCATCCAGAGCTTTTTAGAGAATGCCGGCGCACTGGTTGTGATCGCCACCTTCCTTTTATTAGGAATTGGCCTTACGTTTACCCCCTGTGTACTGCCTATGGTGCCTATTTTATCCAGCGTCATAGCCGGTCACGACAACCTCACTCCACGTAAAGGCTTCATGCTTTCAACCGCTTATGTACTGGGTATGGCCATCACATTTGCTTTGGCAGGTGTATTAGTAGGTGTATTAGGTGCACGCTTTAATATTCAAATTTACATGCAGCAGCCTTGGGTATTAGGCATCTTTGCCGGCATGTTTGTAATGCTTGCCCTATCTATGTTTGGTTTTTACGAAATTCGCTTGCCGCGCTTTATTCAAGACCCGCTAGATAAGCTTAACCAAAATCAAAAAGGCGGCGGCTTGATCAGTGTATTTTTAATGGGAGCCCTTAGCGCCATTGTGGTTAGCCCATGTGTTACCGCGCCGCTTGCAGGTGCTTTGGTTTACATCAGCACAACAGGTGACGCCGTTTTAGGTGGATTTGCTTTGTTTGCCTTGGGCCTAGGTATGGGGCTTCCACTTATTGCCATTGGCACAACGGGCGCATCTGTTATGCCCAAAGCCGGCATGTGGATGGAGAACGTTAAAAGCTTTTTCGGGGTATTGTTATTAGCCGTGGCCTTATGGATACTTGGCCGTGTTTTACCTGAAGATATCTATCTTGCAGCATGGGTTATTTTACTGGGTACTTATGCGGTTATTTTAGGCGCCTTTGAAGCAGCCGCCTCTGGCAAGCAACGCCTAGTTAAAGGCCTAGCATTGATTACTTTTGCCTTTGCAATAATGCTTATGTTTAAAGTGGTAATAGGCGCTAGCGTAAACCAAGTACAAGCTACTGGTAGCACCGCTAATACATCAACCAATAGCTCGGTCAATGCCAGCAATAGCGCATCCATATTTAAAACCATCACCACTGAAGAGCAATTAAACACTTTGCTTAACACTGGCAAAGCCCAAGAAAAAATAGTGATGGTAGATTTATACGCCGACTGGTGCATTGAATGCAAAATAATGGCAAAAACATTATTTAGCGACGAGCAGGTAAAAAATAAACTGGCATCGTTTGAAAGTATTAAATTGGATATCACTGAGTTTAATGACTTCCATAAAAGCTACCTTGAAGAAAAAGGCATCTTTGGCCCACCCGCTTTATTGTTTTATGGCAAAGACGGCAACATTATAAAAGACGCTCAAATACT
>JAPYOO010000318.1 GCA_029938135.1 Bermanella sp.
TTATTTTGAGTTCTATATCCATCGTATTGGGAATTTTATGGTTAATCGGTATTCTTGATTGTTATCGATTAGGCCGGTCTAAAACACCAGAGTCAAACTAACCGCTTCATTGTTGTAAGCCCACTTTCAATTGTCTTTGCAATTCATTAAGATACGCGGCCAATATTTCTTTACGATATTGGCTTAAAAAATAACAAGGAATGTTTTATGACTGATACATCAACCGTGAATACGGCTGCACACACGCAACTGCCCGAAAACTTAGAGTTTGAATTTCGCGGAAAAGGCATGGAATACTTCAAGATTTGGATCGTGAATATTCTTCTTACTGTTCTTACGCTGGGCATTTACTCTGCTTGGGCCACTGTGCGCAACAACCGTTATTTTTACTCTAACCTTTATCTAGATAACATTAACTTTCGTTACCTAGCCGAACCTATGGCCATATTAAAAGGCCGGTTAGTTGCCATGGCCGCCTTTATTGCTTACGGCATCACATCACAAGTGGCACCTATGCTTTATCTTGCCCTTACTGTCGTATTAATTATCGCAATACCGTACTTTATCAATCAATCTTTAGCTTTTGATCGTCGCATGACGGCTTACAACAACATTCAATTTAGATTTAAAGCCACATACGGCGAAGCGTTTATGGCGATTATGGTATGGCCACTATTAGGATTGTTAAGTCTTGGTATTTTGTACCCTCTAGCATTTTTAAGAATCAACCAATACATGGTTAAAAACAGTAGTTACGGTACTTCTAACTTTGATTTTAAAGCCACGTACGGTGATTACGGAATGATTTTTCTAGCCGTAATCGGTGCCGGTTTAGTGATTGGCCTACCTATTGGCCTTATCGCGGCATTTGCGCCAGCACTTTCTGTTATTACCCCTGTTTTAATGATCGCCACTTACGTTGGTATTCTTTTGTACTTTATTGTTCACACTAATAACTTATTCTTTAATAAGTTAAGCCTGACAGAACATACTTTTAACTCTAATGCGACTATGGGTAGCTTAGGGAAAGTAATACTCATTAATGCACTGCTTACCATTGTAACGCTTGGTTTATACCTTCCCGCTGCAAAAGTACGCATCACTAAATACTGGTGTTCTTGCATTAGTATGGACGCAGTAGAGCCTTTAGATAATTTTGCCGCCGCTGAAAAAGAAAACGTAAGCGCGCTGGGTGAAGAGCTTGGCCAAGTTTTTGACTTTGCGTCATAACATTAAAGCCTATTAAATGATCATTAAAGGATTTTACCTTGATGGCAAAACGTCTAAGCGAGTAACCGCTCGCTTAGACGTTTTAGCAAACCATTCACACTGCACTCTTCATGTTTCAGAAGAGGGTTCCACTGCCGACTCTTTTACACTTAAATTCCCTGATATAAAAATAGAATCGCGTTTAGGGAGCACCCCTAGGGAGATTTCATTTGGCAATGATCAGCTTTTTGTAAGTGAAGATCATGACGCCATAGACACATTAGCCCAGTTACAACATCCCGCTATCTGGACCGGCCTAATTCATAAGCTAGAAAGTCATTTAGGGTTAGTCATAACGGCAACCCTTGTTACTCTTAGCATTATTTGGTTAACGTTTAGTACCGGTATTCCAAAATCTGCTGAGTATATTGCTTTTCAGTTGCCCGACCTTGCCTCTAATCATTTTGGCAGCACGTTGGCGGTGCTAGATGAAACCATGTTTGATCCCAGCGAACTTGAAAGTGAACAGCAAACAAGAATACAAGCGTTAGCCCAGCCGTACCTGCAAAGCGAACCCAGCTTAAATGCAAAACTGGTCTTTAGGTCGAGTAATAGTGCCAATGCATTTGCACTGCCTAGTGGTCATATTGTTTTTACAGATGACATTGTTCATCTTGCCAGCAATGATCAAGAGTTATTGGCCATTTTATTTCACGAATTGGGTCACTTAAAGTACAAACACCTATTACGTCGTGTACTGCAAGACTCCATGGTCACTTTAGCTTTGGTTCTGATTACAGGTGACTTAGACACCATAGAAATAATAACCGGTTTACCCACAATAATGTTAGATCTTCAGTATTCGAAGGATTTTGAGAGCGAGGCTGATTATTTTGCTATTCAACAACTGCATACTCACAATATGTCGGTTGATGCCTTTGCAGAAATCATGAAAAAATTAGAAACAGTACAACTCAGCCCTACCGATGAAAATGCAGATAAAGATGCAGATACCCACTCGAAAAAAAGCACTCTAAGCCAGCTTTTTTCTACCCATCCCTCCACACAAGCGCGTATTGATATGGTTGCTAATTTTAAGAAAACAAAGGCCCCCATCCAATAAAACAATATCCCTATCATAAGCGAGCGCTCAGTATGATGGGGTTTTAATGTATTAATACACCGACTAAACCGTTAATTGTTGGGTAACCTAATAATAAACGTGGCACCCTGTTGCAGCTCACCATCGACACTAATATCCCCTTTCATTTTTTGACAAATTATATTGTGAATAATGTGTAAGCCTAAACCGGTAACACCTTTGTTTCTTTTGGTGGTAAAAAATGGATCAAATATTTTATTTTGATCCTTCAAGGGGATGCCTATGCCATTATCATGATACTTAATCATCAAGCCCTTATCTGCTACCTCTTCAACATCAATACAAATCTTGCCATCCGTTATGCCGTCAAATCCATGCAATAAAGAATTTGAAATTAAATAAGTAAATATTTGGCTAAAGGCACCGCCAAAACACGGAAACTTTAAGTCGTTATCACAGTTTATTACAACCGAATGGCCTGCTTGGTTAAGCTTTGGATTAAAGTGCAAGGTGACATCTTCTAGGTATTGTTTAACGTTTATGATTTGCTTGGTTTCGTTGGAATGATCTACTGCGATTTTTTTAAAACTTTTAATGAGTTTGGCAGCCCGTTGTAAAGCATTCATCACAAGTTTTGATGATGAATCCATGATCTCTAAATAGTCATTGAAGTGGCTTTTTTCTAAGGTTTCGTCTTTGCTTTGTTGAATCACCTCTAGGGTTTTATCATTTAAATGGGAGGCGGCCGTAACCGCTATGCCAATGGGAGTATTAATTTCATGGGCGACTCCTGTGACTAAGCCCCCTAAGGACGCCATTTTTTCCTGCGCCACCATTTGTTCTTGAGCTTGTTTTAATGTGGCAAGCGAGTCTGTTAAGGCGCTGTTTACCGATTCTAACTGGGCGTTTTTATCTTTAATTTCGGATTCTACCCGCATGCGCTCGGTAATTTGAATGGTCAGTTCGTCGTTGGCGGCTTGCAACATAGTGGGGCTGGGTATGGCCAAAGCTTTAGGTAACAGCGGAAACAACACGATGGCCGTAGACACCGAGGCAATGGCGGTTATGATTTTAACCACCCCAGTCAGCCAATAAGCGGGTTGCCATACGGTTACGACCGCCAGTAAGTGGGTAAAGCCACAGGCAATAATAAACACACTAAACAACATCAACACCCAACTAAAGGGCATGTCTTTTCTTTTATTGGCAAATATGGCCAATGCCACGGGAATAGAGGCATACGACAAGAATATCACCGA
>JAPYOO010000062.1:0-10109 GCA_029938135.1 Bermanella sp.
TCCATATTTCGGAATAGAACTTGCGCACTTGTAATTCAGTTTCATTCATTTTTTTTGTGGGTAGTACCTAAGTAGCGATTAACTAAAAAATAAGAGATATTTTATTCATAGTATTTAGCACCCTGCTAAACGGCGAGCGCCAGTGGCGGTCCGTCTCTTTAGGCAGGGACAATATTTGAGCAGTTTATTCTGGACTTTAATTTACCGCCAACAACCCATTAATTACACAGCCGCAGAGTATTATTAATAATAACGTAGAGGCCATGAATACTTTTTTGCGCACAGATATTTTATTTGAACCTGTATGAACAAATACATGCACCACACGTAAAATCACATAACCAAACGCAACCAGCAATGCAAAAGAACTAACTGAATTTAGCGCCCACAACATAAAGCAAAGGGCATAAAATAGTACGGGTGATTCAAATTGGTTTTGAACATTGTTTGATATTTTTAAAACGCTATCGGGCCATGTATCGTTATGTAACGCCCTACGATTAATATCAACATCAATAGTTTTTAAAACACGACTTTTCGCTATCGGTAGTAACATATACACAATAAACGTAAGAATAATTTGAGCTATTACAGGATAAAAAATAAGCTTACTTTCCATTATACATCCTTTTGTTAAATTCTATTTTTAGTGAATAAGCGCCGTGCTTTTCGGCTATTCATTTGAGCGAATGCTAACCTTAAACAGCTGGAACATTTCTTCAGGTGTTTTTCCGTATACAGACCAGAAAGCATCACTAAATTTTTCTCCACTCTCAATTGCTCGAAGCAATTTTACGCCTCCTTGTGGGTGAAGAAATTCATAAAATAGTGATGCTTGACGATAGTCCATATGTTGTTGCGTCCAAGCATCCTCAGAAGCTGGATGATTTAGTGGCCAGCGCGTGCTGATAAATGCACCTTTGTCTGCTGCAACGATGTGGTTCCCTGCCTGAATAGAATCTAATGCCTGCTTTTTACTAACACGAGTGGCACCGCCACCTTTAGACGCAAAGGTGGCTAAGCCGTCGTGATACCACTGCGGTATAAATGTGGCGTTGAATATTGATATTTTTTGAAATAGGTGTAAATGCGATAACTCATGAGCCAGCCATATAGGATAGTCCTCGTTGGAAATCACGTAGGAAGAAAGAAATAGACCATTTGAGGCTACGGCAGCGAGAATCCCCCCCTTTAAACCAGTATATAAATTAAAGCATTCTCGGGTATCGCAAATATGGACGATTACTTTTTTTGAGAATGGACCACCATGCACACCTTCAATTAGTTTTATTTGACTATCTAAAACTTTTTGAATGAGTAATGCACTTTCCTCCATGCCTGGCTTAAACAAAATGCGATCATCAATTGCCAGTGTATTAAATTCATCCTTTACGGGTGAACGCCCTTCGAGGGGAGAAAAATTATCGCAACCCGTAGACACAGAAAGGATTAAAGTGGCGAAACAGGCATTAAAGAATTTTCTCCATAAATTCGGGGATAAGGGGATTTTCTTAACTCTGTTCGTTCGCAGAAGAAGAGCAAGCGGTATTGCATTGAGGCCTAAAAGACCGCCCAAGAAAACCCATTGGATGCGATTTAGATTTATTTTTCGTGCGATTGCTAGGCAAACGAACAGACAAATAAGACTTAAAACAAATAGGACACTGATAATTTCATGCTCTCTACGTGATTAATTCGGACATTTAACGCTTTACAGCAAGAGCGCATTTTTTTGCGTCGCCTTGCCTGTGATTGTTATATTTATTTAAACAGGTTAGATAATCTTTCATATACAGCGTTACTATACTCAGGGTAGTCAGTAAAACCATATGAAAGCTGGTCCTTGTTCGAGGACTTTATTCTTTCTTTAAGTTTTTCCATAAACTCATATTTTTCTTTATTATTTAAAAGAACCCTCATTTCCAGGTTGGTTATATCAAGCTCAAGTGGCACAGAGAATATGTCGTCAGGGTGCGCTGCATCTAGACCATCACAACCATGACAAAGGCTTTCACGGTGATATCCATTTACCTTTGTAAGAAAACCTTTGTCAAAAACGAACTTCACAGTTGATAATTCGTGCTCATATATCTTAGAAATTGACTTTTTAGTTATCTTAAAGAGCTTAACTACATTACCAGTATGTTCCCCATCACCTCCGAATCTTGCTTGGTGAATGAATAACTCAGAATTATCCTTTAATTTAAACAAATCGGTAACTTCGTAGCCTAATATGCTGTTCCCATAGTGGGAATCCGAGATATCAATTTTATTTCTAATTTCAACTAATCGATCAACAGCGGATGAATGACCAGAAACCAAAAGTAGACATGCGAGAACGAAATATAATTTCATTACAAACCTTAATTTTGAATACATAACAATAAAATATAACGCCTACCATAAGATACGGCATGAAATGACGTCCTGGCCACGTCTTTTTGTGGGCCAATCTTAATGGTTTTGTTATACCTTACCAAACCTTCCACCAAGGTTTATTTATTTTTTGGATAGGAGCAGAGGATATATTTTGTTGCGAATCCTCATATTTAAACTTTGTATCAATATTCCAATTCTCATCCTTCTCAGCGAACTCTACAATCGCCTCCAACCAAATATCTCCTTGCTCACGCATAACCACATAAAGTTGTTCGCAAAGAGAGCGAAGCTTATCGCTTAATTGAGCTTTGAGTTCTTCATTTGAATTTTTTAAGCTGTAATTAATTGCTGTTCCATCACAGTCAATCGATAAAATTCCGTTAGTCCATGACTCTGGAGTACAGCTGATAGCTTCAGATACTAATGTATTTAGAACTTCATCATATTTTTTAAAGCGAGCTACAGACATTGTACACATTCCTTGTTGGGTATAACTGTTTATTAAACGTCGCTATGACGTTTCAACGGAGACGCCTTCTACGAAGCGTCTTTCCCTGCTAATTTATTATTGATCAGCGATGATGATGGCTGCAGTTGATTAGGTCAAATATCCAGGCTCTATTTTTACGACTCGACGTAATTATATCTTTAGCATGAACAACGGACCTATAAAGTATAATTCAACCCATACTTTTGGCTGGTTATCTGATTGTTTGATCTGAATTCTAGATTTTACGTCGAGGTAAAATGTTTCAATGAAACTTGAGTTTTAGTAAAGCCATTCACCGACGTGTTTACGGGTCAACAGACTGGTAGCGAACTCACAAATAGCTATCATAGATTGGCTTGATATATGAGTATATAGACCAAGTACAGGATGGTTTAGGTTCGATATTCTCTATAGTGTGTAACCCCATTTTAAACGCTGCGAACGTTCACTTATAAGTAGATTCCATCATGCTAAAGCAACAGACTTTGATTTTTATCATTTCATTTATGTTTTGTGCAAATGTATTTTCAGTTCAAGTTGAAGATTCGGCCCCAGCCAATAAACCACACAATTTTAAGTTAGCGATTGCAGGGGTATATGCCTCTACCGCTCGTAAGCTTACGTTAGATGGGGGATTGTATTGGGTGATGGATAGGCAAAGAAAAATGGATTCATCTTCTATTATGGGGCCTACTTTTAGCGGGGCTATTAGTAAAAACTCAGCGTCAGCGAGCCTAGGCTTTGGCAAGATCTCATCAATTAGTATGGTTGGGGCATATGGGGCTCAAATAGATTACAGCTTTTTAAGGTTATGGGGCCAAAATAATCAGGCGTCTTTTACTGATTATTCGGGTGTTGAGCTTAAATGTTCTGTAATGGTTTTTGTAATCAAGGCAAGTTTTATGAAAGCACGTAATAGTGATGAAAATTTAAACTACCTTTCTATGGGTATCGGCTTTTAAACTTCGACTGAATAATGAATCTTCTAATTCTTAAGGGCTGATTATCGTAATCGTCTATCAGCTTTAATTTGCGTCACCATTAGCGATGATAAAATTTTGTTTTACCGTAAAAATTACTCTTCCCGCTGCCCCTGCCAACGTCGGTACTCTGAAGGGCTCATGCCCACCTGTTTGCGAAATAAACGCCGGAATGCAGCCTCATCAGAATAACCAAACTCCAACGCTATATTGCCCACTTGTTGTTTGCTGGTATGCAGTAAGGTTTTTGCCATATCCATGCGCACTCTATCCATAAACGCTTTAGGCGCCTCACCGGTTAATCGTTTTAAACGCCGATGCAATGTGCGCTCGGATACCGCTAAGGTTGACGCAAGCTCAACCGTACTGAGTGGTTCACTTAGGTGTTGGCGAACACGAGTTTCAGCTTCAATTAAAAAGGGGTCTGCTGATAATAGGTGACCTTGGGGAATATATTTGTCTTGGGAACTGGGCGCGCTATCCACTACGGCAAAATCAGCCGCGCGATTAGCAGCTTCATTTCCGGCCAAGGCTCTTATCATGCGTAAACTAATATCCACCCAAGAGAGCGGCCCGCCCGCGGTAATAATATTGCCATCTTGAACCAAGGCACTGCCCCAGGCTGAACTTGCTTGGGGAAAGCGTTTGGCAAATTCGTAATGCAGCCACCACGTGGTAGTGCAGCGGCGTTTATTTATTAAACCGGCCTCGCCCAATACAAATGCGCCACTACAGGAGCCGCCTATTAAGGCCCCTTGATCGTATTGGCGTTTTAACCAAGCTTGGCAGGCTTTATCGGTTACCTGTTCTGGGGGCAGGCCGTTGGCGCAGGGTACAAAACCCGGAATCAATACACCGTGACAAACATCTATATCAGCAAGTGCACAATCGGGTTTAAAGACGCGCCCCTGACCATCCACTATGTCTTGGCCGTCGGTGCTGGCAATCAATACCTTTGGGTGCCAAGGCTCAGTGGTTTTACTGACATGATCGTAAGGTTTATTGTGGCTCGGCGCATGTTGTTGACTAAGGCTGGCAAGCGACAACATATCAGCAATGCCCATTAAACCGGAGGGTAGCGCCTGATTAAACGCAATAATGACAAGGGTATGATGGCTCATAAGCCCGCTCCAGAGTAATAAATGTGCTTGTGGCGAATTATGCACGATAGGTGTCTAATTCGCCACTCACGCAGGATTACAGCGAGGCTTATAGTAGAGGCTCATTAACCCAGGAGCATCATCATGAACAACACTAGCATTGCAATACTTGCCAACATCGAAGCCAAGCCCGAGCACGCCGCAGATGTAGAGGCCCTATTAAAAGGAGCCATCGAGCTTGCCAACAAAGAAGCGGGCACCACTTCCTGGTTTGCCTTTAAGCTAAGCGCCACTCGATTCGGCATCTTTGATACCTTCGCCAACGACGAAGGTCGTCAAGCCCATTTAGCCGGCGACATTGCCAAAGCATTATTAGGCAAAGCGGACGAGTGGTTGTCACAAGCCCCCGATATTTTAATGGCCGATGTATTAGCGGCTAAAGTGGCTTAACGGTTTGTCATTGCCCAATTTTATGGCATGCACTCTTTAGTATTTAATCCGCTTTTTAAAACATAACAGGCTAGTTGAACACTAGCCTGTTATGTCGCCTGCCTATACCATAAGCCCACTCTTTTTAAGCTCTGATGGATTTAGACCTCACTCTTTATGCGAATATTTAAAATACTGCCCAGTTTGTTATTTGCTTTGATTTTTTTAGGGGGCGGTTTGTTTTTCATGTGGCAATCTGCAGGCACTACGTTTGTAAATTGGCAGGCAATGCAAAGCTGGCAAGCATCCCAAGCAACCTTATTACAGGTGTCGGGTGGTAATAATAAAACAGTTGCCCGTTACCGGTATCAGGTGGCGGGGGTCAGTTATGAAAGTGAGCGGGTTTATGTGGCCAAGTTTAATGACAACATTGGTGATTATCAGCAAAAGCTACTTAAAAGCTTGTTAAAAATGCACACCGCTCACCAGATTATCTCCATTTGGGTAAACCCACACAATCCTAATGAAGCGGTTATCGATCGTAATATGCGCTGGGGACTGTTCGCGTTAATGGTGGGCTTTTGCAGTATTTTTGTGTTGATTGGTTTGCTGGTGGTGATCTTCACACTTAAACCCAATAAAAAACAAAGCCCCAAAAATAGCCAAAAGGGTGTTCCCAGCTTAACGGCATTACGCAGTGAATGGCAGGCCACCTTAAAGGACGCTAATAATAAAGAGACGTTTGTGGAGTTTCGTCAGCGCAAAATTCAGGCAAGTATACAGTTCACTCAAGACACCAAAAATGAGCAGTCTTGGCAAACCCGTAAAGGCTGGCAGACGGCCAGTATTCGATCTGGCGCGCGTCATGGTTTATGGGTGGCGTGGGGAGTTGCACTATTAGTGGTGGCTATTGTTGTGCCTCTTGCCTTTCATCTTTTTGAAGACATGACTAAAGAGTTTTATAAGGGAAACTACGCCATATTGTTGGTGTTATTATTTCCATTGGTCAGTGCTTTACTTCTTTACCGAGCAATTAAAACCACCTTGGAATATCAGCGCTTTGGTAAAGTGTTATTTAATATGGACCCTTATCCCGGGGCGATAGGCGGGCATGTGGGTGGGCAAATAATAGTGCCTACATTGCCCTATGAAATATTGAATGCGCCAGCTTCAGAATGTTTAGTGCGCTTAGAATGTGTTTATAGTTTTATGTCGGGCAGTGGCGATAAGCGCAGTCGTCATGAAAACATTCGTTGGGCGCAACAAGGGCAACCTAAAGTGGCTCGTAGTGGCAAAGGGGTGAGTCTGGGCTTTCGATTTGATATCCCCGAACATTTACATAGCAGCGATGTGGTGCAAAAAGAGGCCTACAATTTTTGGCGCTTAACCGTAAAGGCCGATGTTAAGGGTATAGATTTAAATCGTGAATACAATATTCCTGTCTTTAAAGGGGTGGGTGGCATTAAAACGTCACGGCATGTACGCCACGATATAAGCGCTCAGCAAGAAAAACGGCAAGCGCAAGAAGCATCACTTACCCAAAATGCTATTGCACAAGGGGATTTTGACATAGCGGGTTTGTCGCGTGCCATGCGAGCAAAAAAACAAGGGGATGAACTTCATTTGTCCTTCTCTATGTTTCGTAATAAGTTTTTAATTATTATGGCGGCCATATTTACAGGGGGCTTTGGTTTTGCCAGTATATCGATGATTATGATGGCCATAAGCGGGGGAGTGTGGGGAGTCATCATTGGGCTGATTAGTGTGCCGTTTTTATTGGTGGCGGTGTTGGCGGCTATTGCCTTTGTTTATATGTCATTTAATAATTTACGAGTGATAATTAGTGCGCAGGGTGTCAGTGTTTTGCGACGCTTACTGTTTATCCCTATTTTTAAGCGCCAGTTAAGCAGCCAGAAAATCTCTCATTTAAGCATTAAGCGTACAGGCAGCACGGGTTCAGGGGTAGATAAAGTAGAGCATTTCAAAATATTCGCCCATGACAAAAAAGGGAAAACCGTGACCCTTGCCGAAGACATAGATGGTGAAGTGGCTGCCGAGCATTTTAAGATGTATTTGCAAGAGCGATTAAACAGGGATCACTAAACTATTTTCACACTAGGTTAGATAGTATTCATCTAACCTAAATTTAGACCCTAATCTTAGTGCATTCGTACAGACTAGTTTCCAGCGAAGTTTAAATTGTCTTTCCCATAAACGATTTATTAAGGTTAGCAAGACCTACCATTGTTACTGCCATAATAGACATGCCTGCTACTGCAAACCCCAATGCAAAACCCTGTGCGTCAGCCCCTGCTGGAATTTCTAAACCATGAGCCAAACCATGCACCGTCGCAAAACTCGTCACTGTCCACGCGGCCACCTTGTTGAACACACCACTGCGCAATAATGAATGCCCTAGTGCCACAAACACGGCTGCTGCTAACAACGACACTATGATCAACATTTCAATGGTACCTGCTGATATTAAATGCATGCTGCTATGAGCCGTAAAAAATCCCGCAAGCATCAATGCCATAAAGCTTAAAGGAATCATGTACTTTTGTTTGCCCTCAATACGCACGCTTAATACACCCACGGCTATTAAAGTTAACAAATGATCTAAGCCTAATAGAGGATGCAGAAAGCCCCCTGAAAACCCCACACTCAAAGAGGCTTGATCATGGCCGCTATGGGCAAACACGATACTGGGTAAGACTAACGTCAGCGCTGCTATTATATATTTCATGTAATGAATCCTTTTAGACTATTTAACAGTCGTAACTAATTTTATAACGAGCGTGTAGAGTGAATTTTTGTATGCATAGACACTTGATGTGCCGGGATCATGTCATTAAGTGAAGGCTCAATACTGGCGCGTTTTTCTAACATGCCAAAATCAATAATAAAGCGAATGATCTCTGCAATGCCCTTGGTTGTTTCAACGTTTGCTAAAACAAACGGGCGCTCGCCGCGCATTTTTTTAGTGTCTCGGTGCATGACTTCTAAAGACGCACCCACGTGTTCAGCAATATCTACCTTGTTAATAACCAATACATCCGACTTAGTAATGCCTGGGCCGCCTTTACGTGGAATTTTATCACCGGCGCAAACATCAATAACATAAATGGTAAGGTCGGATAGTTCTGGGCTAAAGGTCGCCGACAAGTTATCGCCACCGCTTTCAATCATTACCATGTCTAAGCCCGCGTGCCTGTCTTGTAATTCTTTAACGGCGGCTAGGTTCATTGAAGCATCTTCACGAATTGCCGTGTGCGGGCAACCGCCGGTTTCAACCCCCATAATACGGTCTTCTTCTAACGCTTTATTACGTACTAAAAATTGAGCGTCTTCTTTTGTATAGATGTCATTGGTTACCACCGCGATGTTGTAATGGTCACGCATGGTTCGGCAAATTTGCTCTAACAGCGCCGTTTTTCCTGAACCCACTGGGCCACCGACTCCTACTCTTAATACTTGACTCATTACTTTATCCTTTACTTAATTCTATTGATTGAAAGGGCTGCGGCCCGATCTATTTATGTTTACGATCTAAATAATCGTGAATATTGTTGTTCGTGTAATGCCGATGCCATGGCTGTTCCCATTAGGCCCGTGCCAATGTCATCATCATCAATTAAAAGGGCTTGATCGCAGATATTGGCCATTTTTGGAATCAAACTTTTTAATATGCGCTGACAATCGGTTTGCCCCATGGGCATCGCTTTACTGGCGCAGGTAATTTGGTTTTCTACCCAGCTCCAAACAAACCCTAACAACGCATGTGATAAATCTATATGGGTTAATACACTGGCCAATGCACTCATTGCGACTACAGTGGGCTTTGGGCATAAATCTAACTGAGCTTGGCGTTGTGAATCTTGACCTAGATGCCATTGCACATAGGCACTGCCTACTTGAATGTCTTCTAAATACAATTCTTTGGTTTCACGAAAGGCTAATAAAATATTATTCCAATGCTTAATGGCCTGTTCATCATGGGCCCGCCACGCTTTGTATAGCCGAATAAAAATGGGTAAATCTAACTGCCCTAAACCAAACTCTAAATTGCTTTCAATCCAGGCATGAACGTCGTTTCGGTTATTGCACCAGCCACTGTCTAATGCAAATTCTAAACCCTGTGAATAGGCGAATGCGCCCACCGGTAACGCAGGGCTAGACAGATGGAGTAACGCCAATAGGCTAGTGGCCGATTGCCCCTGTGTAGGGGTTAGAAATTTGTTAACAGGCAATTCAGTGACTGTGGCCATGTGCATGTCCGTTGTCTTCATTGTGGCTGTGTTTATGGCCCCCTGTTCCCGGAGCATAAGCGCCATTTTCGGGTTCAAACGGGGTTTGTTCGTGTGTCACATGAATGCCTAAACCATGAAGCATGTCATCGAGCACATAATCTTGTTGGAAACGTAAAAACCCCTCACCAATTTGCAGCGATACATGTCGGTTGCCTAAGTGGTAACAGCCTCGCGCAAACAAGGTTGCGTCTTTAACATACGCGGTGGACACTTTCTCGTTGGATGCCAACACGGTTAAGTAATCGCCTTCATCTGTGGTCAAAACAGTTCCGTGACGTAAAACAAGCCCACGTTCAATTTGAATGCCCACATCAACACCGCTATCGGTGACGATTTTTAAACGGCCACGTTTACGATCATCAAAACATAAATTAATGGTTTCGCTTATCGTGCCTATTGGCAGTGTTTCTTCTAAAACTTT